>JBEHXM010000092.1:0-22344 GCA_048498695.1 Bacteroidota bacterium | reverse complement strand
CATACCCAGCATACCCACGTTTAGCGGATGGTCTGATGGGATAGCGCCCGCACCTAATGCTGTCCATGCTGCGGGGATACCGCTTTTTTCTACAAAAGCCTTAAATTCCTGCTCGGCGTTGCCTAATATTACACCCTGACCGAATAAAATGAACGGCTTTTTTGCCTGGTTGATCAGCTCCGCAGCCTGTTGAATATACTGTTGGCGAACGATAGGCTTTGGCCTGTAGCTGCGGATATGGTTGCAGGGCGTATAACCCTTAAACTGAAATTTCTGTATCTGTGCGTTCTTGGTAATGTCTATCAATACCGGACCGGGCCTGCCGCTGCGGGCTATGTAAAATGCCTTGGCTAAAACCTCGGGCAGTTCGTTGGCATCGGTTACCTGGTAGTTCCATTTGGTAATGGGGGTGGTGATATTGATCACATCCGTTTCCTGGAAAGCATCGGTACCCAAAAGATGAGCGAATACCTGCCCGGTGATACATACCACGGGTGTACTGTCTATCTGTGCATCGGCCAAGCCGGTAACCAGGTTGGTTGCACCCGGACCACTGGTTGCAAATACCACACCCACCTTGCCCGAGGTACGCGCAAAGCCCTGTGCAGCATGGATACCGCCCTGCTCGTGGCGGACCAGTATATGCTCTAATTTATCACTATAATCATACAAGGCATCGTAGATGGGCATAATAGCGCCGCCCGGATACCCGAATATCGTCTCAACACCTTCAGCGATCAATGCTTCCAATAAGGCTACTGATCCTGATACTTCAACTGATGATTCCACCGACTTTTTTGTGATCTCACCGATTTCCTGTTGTGCAACTTCCATTTTATTTATGTTTTACGTATTACGTTCGACGTATTACGTTTTTGTTATTAATCAATTAAATAAGTACATACAACGTATAATGTCATACGTCCAACCTTCTACGCCATTTCGTCCGTCACACAGCCTTCTGCGGCTGAGCTTACGGTTTTGGCGTATTTGTACAGCAACCCTTTTGTCGCTTTTAAAGCCGGTTGTTTCCATTCCGACCTGCGGTAAGCCAACTCCTCATCCGATATTTTCAGGTTGATGGTATTGTTGGTTGCGTCTATCTCTATCACGTCGTTGTCTTTTACAATGCCGATGTTGCCACCGTCATAAGCCTCCGGCGTGATGTGACCGACGACGAAGCCGTGTGTGCCGCCCGAAAACCGTCCGTCCGTAATTAAAGCTACCGAAGCACCAAGTCCAGCCCCAAATATGGCCGAGGTTGGTTTCAGCATCTCGGGCATGCCCGGTGCACCTTTCGGACCTATGTTGCGGATCACTACCACATCGCCCGCCCTTACATGACCGCTCTCGATACCGTGGATCAGCTCAAACTCGCCATCAAAAACCCTTGCCGGACCTTCAAAACGCTCGCCCTCTTTACCGCTGATCTTGGCTACCGAGCCGCCTGTTGCCAGGTTGCCGTATAATATCTGTAAGTGGCCGGTCGCCTTGATAGGCTTGTCAATCGGGAGTATAATTTTCTGTGTATCAAAATTCAGATCGGGGATGCTCTCCAGATTCTCGGCAATGGTTTTGCCGGTAACGGTTAGGCAACTGCCATCTATCCAACCCAGTTTTAACAGGTATTTCATTACGGCAGGTACACCGCCTACATTGTGCAGGTCCTCCATTACGTATTTACCGCTTGGCTTCATATCGGCTAACACCGGGATACGGTTGCTCACCGACTGGAAATCGTCCTGCGTCAGCTTAACACCCACGCTTTTAGCCATGGCTATCAGGTGCAACACCGCATTTGTCGACCCGCCTAAAACCATAATGGTTACTATCGCATTCTCAAATGCAGTGCGGGTCATAATGTCCGACGGTTTGATGTCCCGTTCCAGTAATATCTTAATGGCCTTGCCGGCATCGCGGCATTCCTGTTTCTTTTCTTCGCTTGTGGCGGGGTTGCTGCTGGAGTAGGGTAAACTCATCCCCAAAGCCTCAATAGCCGACGCCATCGTATTGGCAGTATAAATACCGCCGCAGGCACCAGCACTCGGACAAGCATTTTTTACCACGCCCATAAAATCCTCAGGGGTAATGTTGCCCGCTATCTTCTGTCCCAAAGCCTCAAAAGCCGACACAATATTAAGGTCCTCGCCTTTCCAGTGGCCGGGTTTGATGGTGCCGCCATATACCATAATAGACGGGCGGTTCAATCTGCCCATTGCTATTACCGAACCGGGCATGTTTTTATCACAGCCCGGCAGGGTGATCAGTCCGTCATAGTATTGAGCGCCACAAACAGCCTCTATCGAGTCGGCTATTACGTCACGGCTTACCAGCGAGTAGCGCATCCCCTCGGTGCCCATGCTCATGCCGTCGCTTACGCCAATGGTGTTGAATATCAGTCCCACCAAACTCTCCTCCCAGATACCTTCTTTTACCAGCTTAGCCAGGTCGTTCAGGTGCATGTTGCAGGTGTTGCCGTCATACCCCATACTGGCTACGCCCACCTGTGCCTTTTTCATATCCTCGTCGGTTAAGCCTATGCCGTAAAGCATGGCCTGTGCGGCAGGCTGCGTAGGGTCGCTGGTGAGGTGCTTGCTGTATTTGTTCAGTTCTGTTTGTTGGGTGGTGTCCATGTATCGTTATTTGGTTGTTGTTGTTGGTTACTTATTGGTTGTACTGGTTATATTGGTTGAAGTGGTTCTAAAGGTCTGAATTTTCAATATTTTCAACCTCTGTAACTAATACAACTACTACAACCAATACAACTTCTTCCCACTAAAACCAAGTTAGAGAGATACCAAAGAAACCACAATAGCGCACAAAATATTTTTTCATTTAGTATTTTATTTTGATATTAAGTAGTTTACTTTCTATTATTCTGTAAATATAGCTATATTCAGAATAAAATTATTATCAAAATAGACCAAAGTTAAAAACGGTATTCGGTATAGCTGTTATGCATGCATAGTAAAAGGTCGATTTTCGGCGTGAAATGGGAGTTGGGGGGAAAGAATTTCGGATGTCGGATGTTCGATTTCGGATTTCAGGGCGGTAGGCGCGGGGCGGTTGGCGGGTGTTGCCTATTGTCATCCTGAGTGATAACGAAGGATCTTCTAAAAGCGCCAGGTGGCCAGTATACAGGGCGATAATGCAAGGTGAAGAAGATTCTTCACTCCGTTCAGAATGACAAAGCAGTTAAGGCCAGTGACTAATAACAAATGACAACTGCCAACTGCTACTGCAAACTGCCCACTGGCCTCACTCCACCCAAACCCCAATTTCACGGCTCACCATATCTTCGGCGAACACGATGCGGCAGGCGGGCAGGTTATACTGGCGGATGGTTTTGAGGCCGCTTTTCAGCGCGTTCATCAGGCGGGCGCGACGGTCGGCTGATGTGTCCTCGTCGTCCAGTTCGGCAGCCATTGCCCAGGGACAAAGGATGCGCGCACCGGCAAGGGGCGACTTCCAATCTTCCAGCGGCGGGAATATGTGCATCCAGAAAGCACCGTCGGGGTACGAGGATGATACCGCTCGTTCATTACGCTGTTGCAGGGTGTTGAAGGTGGGGCACTGGCCGCTAACTTCAATTATTTGATCTCTCATAGTAATCAATTTTTGCCCGATATAAGGCAAACCCTATGCCATAACCGCCTCAAACAGCATCAGTTAACCCATAAAAGTTATTAACTTTCAGTAAGTTATCCACCAGGCGTAACAATAGGGGGTTGCTGATTGTCATATTTATCCCGGTTGCGGGGAAGTGGCAAATATTCAAGACCAATTCTATAAGACCATGTCATTTCGAATGAGCGGAGCGAAGAGAAAACTTATACAACCGGTAAGTAATCGCCTTGCATAGTCGCTTAACAGGCGTATAAGTTCTCTCACTATCGTTCGAGATGACAATGAAGGAGATTGCGTGTTCATTTGTACTCATTTATAATCAGGTCAATCATTTAATCATTCCAATCAACGGTTAAAAGCTTTATCCCTGTTACACAAACGCTCTGCCCTGCGTAATAAATAAAAAACAACCACATGAAAAAATTTTACGCCGGCTTAGTATTATTGGCTTTTATAGCGGCATCATGCCACAACGGTTCAGGAAACGTAACCAACAAATGCGGTCCGTGCCCTTTGCTTGCCGCTAACGCCGTGGCATTAATGGTGGTAAAGGTGAAGATGGTAGATAAAACAACCGGCAATAATCTTTTCCTGGTTCCCGGCGCACCCTATAAATTGTCCGACCTTAAAATAAGCGGCTCCGAAAGCGGTAATATCGACCATTTTATAGTGGATACGTTAGACGACTACAAGCCATCCATCTGGCTGCCCATTAATACACCGCAAACCTACACCCTTCAACTGGGCAATCTGAGTGCCGACCATCTAAAAATAGTAAGCGGCCTCAGCGACCAGAAATGCTGCGCCATGCCCGAAGTAAAAAGCATCGCACTTAACGATAGCCTGGTATGCGCACCCTGCACCGCACAGCCGGGTGTAATTATCAAAAAATAACAACGGTATTTAATTTGGGCGTTGCCCCGCCGATAGAAGCGGGGCCGGGCTGTCACTTATACGCCTTCAGGCATTAGGCGCAGAGGCCGGTATTTGTTGCCATCCCTAACGCGGGTGTTCGTTTGTTTTTTAAGCTGGTGAGGTTTGATACAATTGAAACACTCTCCGCGCGTCATTGCGATGAGCGTAGCGAAGAAGCAATCTCCGGACTATACAGAGCGATTTGCACAGTTGACCTGCCTATGTAGAGATTGCTTCGTTCCTCGCAATGACGTGGTGGTTTAGTGTTCGTTCGTTTTCTAAGCCCGTACATTATGAACAGGATGAAACAAATGAAGCCTGGCAACACCCCCGGCGGTGCAACTATCCTTTTAATTTATCGTAACAGTTTATATCTTTAACAAACTTGTCACGTAACAATGAAACACTTTAAATTTGGGGCTTTGCTTATTGCCTCCATGTTAGTTTTATCAGACTGCAAAAAAAGCACGGTAAAGCCTACACCCATCACATATAGCATGTCTTTTAAAATAAACGGAACCCTGGTTAAAACCGATTCCCAGGACGCTATTCTTAATGATGCAGCCGATGTACTAAATATAGATGGGCACTATAATAGTAACAATAATAATAACAATACCGACTACATTGGTATTTCTGTCTTTCATCCAGGGTTTGGCACTTTTGATGGGACAAACAATCAAGTTGCGGTTTTAATAGCAGACAGTAAAACAAGTTATGGAGGCAACAACGGTAGCGTTACAATAACTGCCTATTCTCCCTATTCTCTCGGATCGGTATCGGGCACATTTCAATTTTCATTTTACTCGCCTGACAATAAGTTGATTAACATAACAGATGGACAGTTTACAACTATAGTATACTAGCGATAGGATAACCGTGTGACTTTCCCCCCGCTCCCGCGAGTTTAACGCAGTGTAACTCGTGGTTGTCATACCAATAGCTTCCAGCTAATTTACCATGCCAAGCAGCTGAAAGCTGTAACAATGTTTGCCACAAGCTGAAAGCTTGCGGCAGCATCGGCGATATAACAAGCAAGTGACATTCCCCTGCCCTTTAAATTCTCCCCAAAATTGCGTATATTTATATATAACCAGGCCCTGCCTGCGCTGTTAATAGCCCTGGCTAAAAAGTTCTCAAAAAAATTTTAGGTATCCGGCACTCAAAATTTGCCTCAAAAATGCAAGTGCTTTATAATAAGCTAATTAACCTAAAAAAGAGCGATTTTTACTACTGGCTAAAGCCCTGATACCCGGCAAATGGCAATTTTTACTACCGGCATTGCGGCCAATACCCGGCTAACGGGATTTTTTACTACGGGTATTGCAGTCAATGCCCGGCAAATGAATTTTTTTACTACGGGCGTGGGAGCGGTTGGCGGTGGGAGTAGTTTGGAGTAGCGGTAGCAGGGGAGTTTGAACCGGAATTTTTAGAATTAATGGAGTTACCTGAATTTTGGACATTCCTTAATTCTGAGAACTCCGGTTCAGACAATGCGTTAGCGATGGTAACGGATACCGGCCGTTCCAGTTGGCAGTTATGAGTCGGCAGCCTGCCTGCCGGTAGGCAGGTTTGCAGTTGCCTGTATGTTTAATAATGCACCGGGAGCTTAAGGCCTGCAGGCGTATGATCCCGATATTCATCGGGACGGGTTTCTCAGCGCGGCCCGGAGGGAAACGCCCTGATCATCTTCTTGTCGCGCGTAGAAACCCACCCTGCCTACCGGCAGGTAGGCCCTGCTGCCGCACTGCCTTACGCGCCCTCTCCCGGGAGGGGATTCAAGAACCCGGCACTGCACCTATATAAACAAAAACCCCGCACGGGGCGGGGCTTTTTAACAGGATAAAGGGTTTGCAATACAATGATCAGCTGGTTGGTGCTGCGGGTGCATTGCCTTTGTTTACGTATTTGTTGATCAGGCCCGGCAGGGCTGCGGCTACGGCGCCGGTTATGGCCGGCGGTAAGCCAAACTTGCTGCTCAGCGTACCGATAAGGCCGCCTTCGAGGGCATTGCCCAGGGTACCGCCCGAGGTAAGGGTGCTTTCCAGCGAGGATAAAAATCCACCGCCTGCTGCGGGCTCTGCTGCCGGCTGACCGTTTACATGGTTGTCAATATGGCTGGCAATTTCGTTATGCACGGCATCTTCCTGTCCGGCGGGGATGGCTGCAGCCAGTTCGGGGTTGCTGTTAAAATGGTCCTTCACGAGTTGTAATATCTGATCAAACATGGCTTTTGGGATTAAATGGTTTAACAATCTATTGCTGGCGTGCTAATTTTAGCTACTGCAATCTAAGTAATTGGTGCTGAATAAAAAAGGGTTTATTTTTCCATAATCGTGAAAAAAGTTGGGACAGGTGAGGTTTAGGGGGAATTGGACGGAGGGGTTTGCTTTAGCGATGGCCGTTTCAGTTGGCAGTTATAAGTCGGCAGTTGGCAGTTTCCTGAATATTGATAATTGCAACAGGAGTGTAATGCCCAATATATTTTCCCTTTGTCATCCTGAGTGATAACGAAGGATCTTCTGCAACTACAAGGTGGTGAACATGCAGGGCGAAGAAGATGCTTCACTATGTTCAGCATGACAGGGTGATGATAGGGTGCTCATCTCACCCACAAAAAAACGCCCGGCGAATTGCTCTGCCGGACGTTTCGTTGTTAAACAATCGTTTATCTTATTGGCGCGGGGTAATGCCCTCGGCCAGTACGGTTACCTGGTTGTTCAGTACCTCAACCACGCCGCCCTGTATCAGGTATACTTCTTCTTTGCCGCCGCCGCGCACGGTTACTTTACCGTCTTCGAGGGTAGAGATAAGCGGGGCGTGGTGGTTCAATACCTCAAATGAGCCCATAGTACCCGGCAGGCTTACGGAGTTAACCTCGCCTTCGAATACTTTTTTATCAGGAGTGAGAATTTCTAAATTCATTTTTTTGATGTGCAAATGTGCGTATGTGCAGATGTCTATTTTTTTAATTAGCTGATGAGTAAACAAGCGATGTTAATTTGCACATCTGCATATCTACTCATCTGCACATTTAATTATTCGCTTCTGCTAACAACTTTTTGCCTTTTTCAATGGCGTCTTCAATGCTGCCTACCAGATTGAACGCTGCTTCAGGGTATTCGTCTACCTCGCCGTCCATGATCATGTTGAAGCCTTTGATGGTTTCCTTAATGTCAACCAATACACCTTTTAACCCGGTGAACTGCTCGGCCACGTGGAAGGGCTGCGACAGGAAACGCTGTACACGGCGTGCACGCGATACGGTCAGCTTATCTTCTTCAGAAAGCTCGTCCATACCCAAAATGGCGATGATATCCTGCAGTTCTTTGTAGCGTTGCAGAATCTCTTTTACGCGCTGGGCAGTGTTATAATGCTCGTCACCTAAGATCTGTGGGCTCAAGATACGTGAGGTTGAATCCAGTGGATCAACCGCAGGATAGATACCCAACTCGGCAATTTTACGTGAAAGTACTGTAGTGGCATCCAGGTGGGCAAAGGTTGTTGCAGGTGCAGGGTCGGTCAAGTCATCCGCAGGTACATATACCGCCTGTACAGAGGTGATTGAACCGCGTTTGGTTGAGGTGATACGTTCCTGCATGGTACCCATCTCGGTAGCCAGTGTTGGCTGGTAACCTACCGCCGATGGCATACGGCCTAACAGCGCCGATACTTCGGAACCCGCTTGTGTAAAGCGGAAAATGTTATCGATAAAGAATAAGATATCGCGTCCTTTACCTTCAGCATCACCATCGCGGAAATATTCAGCAATGGTTAGTCCTGACAAGGCCACACGGGCACGTGCACCCGGAGGTTCGTTCATCTGACCGAACACGAAGGTTGCTTTTGATTCTTTAAGTTCGTCTTTGTTTACTTTAGAAAGGTCCCAGGCACCTTTTTCCATGGCGTGGATAAAGTCGTCGCCATATTTTATAATGCCTGATTCGATCATTTCGCGCAGTAAGTCGTTACCTTCACGGGTACGCTCACCTACACCGGCAAATACAGATAAACCTGCATAAGCTTTCGCGATATTGTTGATCAGCTCCTGGATCAATACGGTTTTACCTACACCCGCACCACCAAACAAACCGATCTTACCACCTTTAGCATAAGGCTCTAACAGGTCGATCACCTTGATACCGGTGAACAATACTTCACTTTCGGTAGAAAGGTCCTCAAAACGGGGAGGAGTGTTGTGGATAGGTTTACCATCAGTTTTATCAAGGTTACCTAAGCCGTCGATAGCATCGCCAACCACGTTAAATACGCGGCCTTTGATATCTTCGCCTACCGGCATTTTAATAGCCGCTTCAAGGTCAACAACCTTCATACCGCGCAGCAAACCATCTGTTGAGTCCATCGCTACGGCACGTACACGGTCTTCGCCAAGGTGCTGCTGAACTTCCAAAATGATCTTCTGGCCGTTATCCTTGGTGATCTCTAACGCGTCATAAATTTTAGGAAGATGACCATCATCAGCGAAGCTTACGTCAACAACGGGACCGATGATCTGTGATATTTTTCCAATGTTTGGCATATATAACCGGGTAATTTAAAAGATTTTGTAAATAAAATAGTCCTTATAAATTGCTTTTGTTTCAGAGCCGCAAAGCTAAGATTTTTCGGGAAATATTTAAATAGGGATGTGAAATATTTTTGCGGAGGGCGGTTGGCGGTGGGTGGGTGGCGGTTTTATGTGCAGATCGCCTAAGTAACTCACCCGATCATCGCTACGCCTGGCCACCCTCTCTCCGCAAGCGGAAAGAGGGAATTTACTTTAAAACTCACTACTCACCACTGTCCACTCACTTCTCAAAACTCAGCACTATCTTCCCGATATGCTCACCACTTTCCATAAACTGATGCGCTTCGGCGGCTTTACCTGCCGGGAATACCGCATTGATAACGGGTTTTATTTTGCCTGCTGCGATGAGGGGCCAGATATGCTTCTCGAGGTTTTGGGCGATGGCAGCTTTAAATGCCACCTCTCTTGAGCGCAGCATGGAACCGGTGATGATGAGCCTTTTACGCATGACCCGGGCAAGGTCTACCTGCACATCTTTTCCTTTCATGGTGTTAATCATCACCAGTCGTCCGTCATCTGCCAGCGACTGGATATTGCCGGGCATATAATTCCCGCCGATCATATCCAGTATCACGTTGACGCCTTTATTGGCGGTAAGCCAGGCTATTTCGGCTATAAAATCTTCGGTGTTATAATTGATGGCTTTAGAAGCGCCAAGGTGTTCACAGAACTTACATTTCTCATCCGATCCGGCGGTAACATATACGGTACTCCCCATAGCCGCAGCCATCTGGATAGCCGCCACCCCAATACCGCTTGAACCACCGTGCACCAGCAGGCTTTCGCCGGGCTTGAGCTGGCCGCGGTCGAACACATTGCTCCACACCGTAAAAAAGGTTTCGGGGAGAGAAGCGGCTTCTTCAAAAGTCAAATTGCCGGGTATGGGCAGGCATTGGCCCTCGGGGACATTGCAATATTCAGCATAACCGCCACCCCAAACCAGGGCGCATACCTTATCGCCTGTTTTCCAGCGGGTAACGTTGCTTCCAACCTCAGAAACTGTTCCTGCAATTTCCAAACCGAGTATGTCCTGCGGTGCACCGGCAGGAGGTGGATAATTGCCTTTACGCTGAAATACATCCGGGCGGTTGATACCTGCTGCGGCTACTTTTATCAGTACCTCGTCAGGGGAAAAAGCCGGAGTCGGGCGGCCTTCGATCTGTAAAACTTCGGGGCCGCCGGGATGGGTGATCACTACTGCTTTCATGGTGCTAATATATCACCTCAACTCACAACCTTTCCTATTTGTTTTCGTATAAAAGCTATTGCCTTTGCCTGTAATTATAAACCAGATGATTAGTTGCTGAATGATTAAAAAATTACTTCCAAAAAAATGGCTTTGGCTTCCAGGGCTTTGTATCCTTTTAACTATTTCCTACGGTTCTTTCGCACAAAAACTTAACCTCAGTTTTGAACATTTTGGTACGAGGGAAGGTTTGTCGCAGATCAATGTGAATTGTATTATCCAGGATAGCCGCGGATTTATGTGGATAGGCAGCCGCAACGGGCTTAACCGGTATGATGGTTATAAATTTATCACCTACCGGCACGATAATCATGACGAGAACAGCCTGACCAATAACATGATCACCGATCTGGCCGAGGATAGTGACGGCAACATCTGGGTAGCTACACAGAACGGACTCAATTGTTATGAGCGCAAAACAGGCAATATTATCCGTTATGTGCATGATAATCACATACCCGGCAGCTTATCAAATAATATCATCAACAGGCTCCGGTTTGATGGTCAGGGCACTTTATGGGTAGGTACCCAAAACGGCGGGCTGGACGGGCTGGATATCAAAACGAAAATATTTTCTCATCACCTGCACTCCGATGCAGACGCAGGGTCGGTGAGCGATAACAATGTACGTGCGGTTTATATGGATTCCCATGGCCGTATCTGGGCCGGGACGTCAGGCAAGGGCCTTAATCTATTTGATCCCAAAACCAACTCTTTTACCCACATGCTTCCGGGCCGGAATATCATCTGTATGGCCGAGGACGGCGATCATGAGTTCTGGATAGGCACTCAGGAAGATGGGCTCTACTTATTCAACGAAAAAAGCGGGACATTCAGGCAATTCAAACACAGTGACGATCAGCGCATCAATTCTATATCCAGCAATACCATTTACAGTTTAGGGAAGGATGAATCCGGGAACCTTTGGATTGGCACCGAAAATGGCGGTTTGTCTGTTTGGGATAAAAAAGATCAATCCTTTTATTCATACATACATGATGAGGTTGACGGCAACACCATCAACGGAAATTCTATCTATGCTATTTGTCGTGACAGGGTAGGGAATATGTGGCTGGGTGCCTTTAGCGGAGGTATCAACCTATACAAAAAAACTACTTCAAGCTTTGTGCTGTACCGGCACAACTCGCTGCCCACCAGTCTGTCCAACAATTTTGTGCTTGACTTATTTGAGGATAGGGATAAAAATATCTGGGTAGGCACTGATGGCGGAGGATTGAATAAACTAGATCAGTCGACCGGTGTATTTACCCATTACAAACAGGAAGCAGGCGGAAAAAAGGGTTTATCAGGAAACTATGTACTCGTGGTGAACCAGGATGATAAAGGCGATCTGTGGGTGGGTACCTGGGGCAATGGCATTACCGTGATGAACCCCGCAACCGGCAAATGCACCTATTTTAATACGAATGCTACAGGCTCACACAAATTGAGCGGTAATAACGTGTATAACCTGGTCAGAACAAAAGATGACAAGATATGGGCGGGGATATTCGGCGGCGGTTTAAACTGTTACGACAGCAAAACAAACACGATCAAATATTATAACCGTGAGGCGGGCAATCCCCAAAGCATATGCAGCAATTACATCTATTCCATCTTTGAAGACAGGAAAGGTCGCCTGTGGATAGGAAGCTCAGATGCCGGGCTCGACCTGATGGACCGCACCAACGGTACTTTCACGCATTTTCAGCACGATGAGAAAAAGAACAGCATCAGCAATAACGGCGTAACAGATATTTTTGAAGACAGCCGGGGGCAGCTGTGGCTTTGCACATTAGCAGGGCTCGACAGGTTTGACCCGGAAACAAAGAAATTTACCGTATTTGCCAAAAAGGACGGACTGGCAAGTGACATTACCTATGCGGTAAGAGAAGATACTCAGGGTAAACTATGGATCAGTACCAATAATGGCCTGTCCAGCTTTGACCAGGCTACCGGCAAATTTAAAAGCTATACCATTGAAGATGGTATACAGGCGGATGAATTTAAACCTCACTCGGCCATGCGGGCCTCCAATGGCAGGTTGTATTTTGGTGGGATAAACGGTTTTAACGCTTTTTACCCATCGCAGATTCTGAAGCCTGTTGGATTGTTGCCGGTAGTAGTTACCGGGATACAGGTGTATAACAAGCCGCTTGCCATCGCTAAAAACAGCCAGGACTCTTCACCGCTTAAACAGGATATTGCCGATACCCGGTCGATCACCCTGTCATACAAACAGTCGATGGTATCGCTGGAGTTTGCATCGCTCGATTTTGGCTCGGCCGATAAAAAGGAGTATGCCTACAAATTAGAGAATTTTGACTCGGAATGGGTAAATGCAGGGAGCAGGAATACCGCTGTCTATACCAACCTTCCGCCGGGAAAATACTCCTTTATGGTGAGGTGCCGTAACAGCGCAGGCATTTGGTCGGCAGCAAAAAATAACCTGGATATTATTATTGTGCCGCCTTTCTGGCTTACCTGGTGGTTTGAGCTGCTGGCTGCAGGCTTTTTGTGCGGATTGATCTATGCGGTATTTAAATACAGGGTGCGTTCTATCAAAAAGCGGCAATTGGAACTGGTGAAACTGGTACAGGAACGGACGGAACGCCTGGAACAGATGACGATAGATGAACGTAAATCGCGCGAGGATGCAGAGAAGGCCAACCAGGCAAAAAGCGTGTTCCTGGCTACAATGAGTCACGAGATACGCACACCAATGAATGGTGTGATCGGTATGGCAACCCTTTTAAATGAAACAGAACTGAACCCAGAGCAACGGGAATATTCACAAACAATCCTGCATAGCGGCGAAGCTTTATTGAATGTAATCAACGATATTCTCGATTTCTCAAAGATCGAGTCGGGCAAAATGGAACTGGATGCGCATGATTTTGACCTGCGGATGTGTGTGGAAGAGGTGATGGACCTGTTTTCGGGAAAAGCTGCTGAATCAGGTATCGACCTGATCTATTATATGGAGCCCGATCTGCCCCTGCAATTGCATGGCGACAGTATGCGCTTGCGCCAGGTGCTGATCAACCTGTTGGGCAATGCAATGAAATTCACCCATCGCGGCGAGATCTACTTAGGCGTATATATTTCCAAAGCCTTTAACAACGGCAGTTTCGAGATCGGCTTTGATGTGAAGGATACCGGTATTGGCATTCCTGCCGAAAAGCTGCCGCAACTATTCGGTGCATTTTCACAGGTAGACTCATCTACCACACGTAAATATGGCGGTTCGGGCTTAGGTCTGGCCATCTGTAAGCGCCTGGTGACGCTGATGGGCGGACGCATTTCGGTAAAAAGCAGCCAGGGTAAAGGCACCACGTTTAGCTTTTCGATCAATTGCAGTGTAAGCGACAGTCAGAAACCCGGCCTGGCAACGGTTGGCCGTGAGGTACTGAAAGGCAAAAAAGTGCTGATAGTAGATGATAACCTTACCAACCTGCGCATCCTGCAATTGCAGATGAAACATCGCCAGATGGCCATCATATCGGCCACGGACGGCGCCGAAGCTTTATACCTGCTACAAATCAATGAAGATATTGAACTGGTAATTACCGATATGCAAATGCCGGGCATGGATGGGATAGAGTTTGGCACGCTGGTGAAACAACGAAGGCCGCAGGTACCGGTTATTTTACTAAGCTCGATGGGGAACGAGAGCATGAAAAAGCATCCCGGCCTGTTTGCTGCGGTGCTAACCAAGCCGGTTAAACCATTGTTCCTGGAGAAAGTGATTCTTAACCAGTTTCAGCAGGAGAGTATTAAGAAACCGGAGCAGCCCGAGTCTCATCAGAAACTGAACCGCGAGTTTGCCTTATCTAAACCCCTGGATATCCTGGTGGCCGAAGATAACCTGATCAACCAGAAAATGATCCTGAAAGTGCTCGAAAAGCTGGGTTATAATGCATCGTTGGCTATAACCGGGAGAGAAGTAGTAGAAATGCTCGACAAGCAATTTTACGACCTGATCCTGATGGACGTACAGATGCCCGAGATGGACGGACTGGAATGTACCCGCTACATCAGGGATAATTATACCCGTCAGCCCGTTATCATTGCTATGACCGCCAATGCCATGGTCGAAGATAAGGACGAATGCATAAAAGCGGGGATGAATAACTACATACCCAAACCGGTTAAGATAGAAATACTGATGACCATGCTGCAGGAAACAGAGTTCCCGGTTAAGGCTGCGGTATAAGCATTACTCATTTCTCAGGCTTTCCACCGGATTTGCAACAGCCGCTTTGATGGATTGAAAGCTGATGGTTACAAAAGCGATGATCACAGCGCCTGATGCCGCAGATACAATTATCCACCACTGGATGCCTTGCCGGTAGGCAAAGCCCTGCAGCCATTGGTGCATGGCCAGCCAGGATAATGGTGCGGAAATAAGGATAGAAATAAAAACAAGCCTGATAAAATCTTTGGATAGCATGGCAACCAGGTTGGACACACTGGCACCTAATATTTTACGTATACCGATCTCGCGGTTGCGTTGCTCAGCAGCATAGGCGGCCAGGCCGAATAAACCCAGGCAGGCTATAATTATAGCCAGCGAGGTAAATATAACAAACAGGTTGCCCATCCGCTGTTCGGTAAGATATAATGCATTAAAGTCTTCATCCATAAAGGAGTAATCAAAATGCAGGTTGGGTGCCAAAGCTTTCCATTTGTTGTTCATTTGCTGCATCAGCCAGGGGAGATTGGCTGTGTTTACACGTACACTTAACGAGGCCATCCAATCGTCCTGCATGGTAAGCATCAAAGGGGTGATATTGTTACGTAAGGAGGCGAAATTAAAATCCTTTATAACGCCTATAATTTTGCGGTCCTTTTTCAGATCATTTACCACATCTGTACCATCGCCTTTGTAACCTATTATCTTCGCCATTGTTTCGTTAATGATAACTGAAGAAGAATCGCTTTTGAAATCAGAATTAAAGTTGCGGCCATGCAGTAATTTCATGCCCATTGTCCTGATATAATCAGCATCAACAGGCCACACCTGCGTTTCGATATCCTTGACCGTCCCGGCATCTACATAATTCAGCGCGCTTAAGTTTGCAGTCGGCAGGTAATGGGTTAAAGTAGCGTTCAAAACGCCCGGCAGTTGCTTTATTTGCTCTTTAAATATCCGGGGATCAACCGAACTTACATTTTTTATAATGAGTACCTCATTACGGTTAAAGCCAAGATCTTTATTTCGGATGTAGTTAAGCTGATTGTAAATTACCAGGGTACCTATGATCAGGAATATGGAGATGGCAAACTGAAATACAACCAAAAAGCTGCGCAGGAAACTCCCTTTAAAACCGGTAGCCAGCCGGCCCTTCAATACCTGAATAGGCTGAAAGGCGGACAGGAAAAAGGCCGGGTATGAACCTGCCAGTATGCCTACAACAAAAACGATAACAAGTAATGCGGGTAGCAGCCAGGCAAAGGTATGCCAGGTGATGTCCAGCTCTTTTCCTGAAATATGATTGAACACCGGCAGTACAGCCCACGCTGCCAGCACAGCGATAATACTTGCAGCAAGCGTAACCAATACCGATTCGGCCAGGAACTGGGTTATAAGGTAGCCGCGCGAAGAACCCAGCACCTTGCGCACACCTACCTCGCGTGCGCGGCCGGCTGAACGTGCTGTGGAAAGGTTCATAAAATTGATGCAGGCCAGCAGCAATATAAAAAGCGCGATAGCTGAAAATATATAAATGTATTCCGCATTCCCGTTGGGGCCTATTTCCCGTTGCCTGTTGGAATGCAGGTGAATATCTTTTAGCGGAGTGAGGTTCAGCCTGATATAATTGCCATCTGCCTCAAATTTATCATAATTGAAGCTGGGACTATTTTCATTACGGCGGATCAGTGCCCGGAATTTAGCCTCTAATTTTTCCTGACTGGCACCTTGTCTCAGCAAAATATAAGTAAGGGTATTAAAGCTATTCCAGTGATGATCGGTATTTGGCTGCATGGCAATAAAAATATCAGCCTTGAAATGTGATTGGGCAGGCATATCCTCCATTACACCGGTAATTTTGTGAACGGTACTGTCGCTCATTAAAAGCAAGGTTTTATCAATTATATGGGTAGTGTTAAAATATTTTAGTGCGGTACTCCTGCTTAAAACAATATTGCTGGGTTCTGCCAGGGCAGTTTTGGAATCACCTTCCAATAGAGGAATGGTAAATATGTTAAAGATGCTCTCATCGCAGTAAAAAGCATTCTTTTCGTCAATGATCTCGTTACCTTTCTTAAACCTGATGTTAACAGCCTGCCCCAACCGCATCGAGCTTTCAACCTCTGGAAATTCTTTAACCAGCGCATCGGAAACTGGTGCCGGAGTTATGGCAAATGATGTTTCATTATTGCCTGCTTTCAGATCGGTGTTTACCCGGTAAATGCGCTCGAATTTTGTATTGAACCGGTCGTAACTCAATTCATCCACCACATAAAAAACGATCAGAAGGCAAATGGATAAACCCAATGCCAGCCCAAAAACATTGATAGCTGTAAAAGCCTTATTTTTCAGCAGGCTGCTGAATGCGGTTTTAAGATAGTTCCTGATCATAATTTAAGATTGATTAACAATGAAAGTAAAAATAAAACTAAATAATTAGTTAAACAATAGGCGAGCTAATTTATTTCTGTATCGTAATCTAACAAACAACTTTACTACGGATTATTTGACATCCATTTAATTAAATAATAAATTGGAACCGTTACAGCTAACCCGACTACCATGAACTTGAAAATAGCAGTGATCTTTTTGATGAGTACTTTACTATCGGGTATTGCTATGGCGCAGACACCGGATTATAAAACACGCATTAGTTTATTAAACGCTGGTATCAATACTCAATTAAAGGATAATAAAACTGGCCTCTACTTTGAAAGCACCGATAAAGCTAAAAACGAAAACCCGCATTCATGGCTATGGCCTTTGTGCGCATTGATACAGGCCACAAATGAGATGGAGGTTTTGGCTCCTGAAAATAGTTACATGGCGCCCGTGGTTAAGGCTATTGATCAATATTACAGCGATCAACCTCCTGTTCCCGGTTACCAGGATTATGTGAGAAAAGAGAAACTCAGCAGCCGGTTTTATGATGATAATGAATGGGTGGCCATCGCCTACCTGGATGCCTATAACCGCAATCATAATAAAAAATACCTGGACGATGCCAAAATGATCTACCGATTTATAATGAGCGGACTTGATACCGCAGCAGGTGGAGGTTTGTACTGGAAAGAAGGTGATATGACAACAAAAAATACCTGCTCAAACGGTCCTGCTATATTGGCTGCCCTGCAATTGTACAAGATCACAAAAGATAAAAGCTATTTGAATACGGCCCTGGATATTTATAAATGGACAAATGAACATTTGCAATCTCCGGATGGAATTTATTACGACAATATTAAGGTGGGCTCATTGGCTATCAGCAAAGCCACCTATACTTATAACACTGGAACCATGCTCCAGTCGAATGTGTTGCTCTACAATTTGACGGGAGAAAAACGATATCTTACCGAAGCTGAAAAGATAGCCAGGGCAGGGAAGTCGTATTTTTTTAAAAACGGCCGGCTGCCCGGTAATTATTGGTTTAATGCAGTATTTATGCGCGGGTATATCGAATTATACAAGGTGGATCACAACCAGCAGTGGATAGCTTTTTTTAAAACAGATGCTGATGCGATATGGAATACGGAACGCGATGCCTTAAATATGGTTGGAAGCAAACCTGCAAAAACTTTAATAGATCAGGCCGCCATGATCGAGATGTATGCCAGGCTTCTGGAGGTGCAGACAAACAAGCAGTAGTGCTGATAGGTATAGTCTATAACAAATTATGATGGTGATAATCAGAATAATTACTATTTATTTGTAAAAAATATCATGGCAATCACAATAGGCTCACCGGCACCCCAGTTTACTTTAACATCTTCTGAATTGAAAGAGGTATCGCTGTCAGATTTTAAAGGTAAAAAAGTGATCATTCATTTTTTTCCGCTGGCTTTCACCGGGACTTGCAAGCAGCAATTGTGTACTGTGCGCGACAGCTATAATGAGCCTGGTCTGCAGATATTTGCCATCTCGGTTGATTCGCCTTTCACACTGGCCAAGTTTAAGGAAGAGAACTACTACCAGTTTACCCTGCTGTCCGACTTTAATAAAGAAGTTTCAACTGCTTATGAAACTATTTATGAGAAATTTTACGGCTTGAAAGGTGTGGCCAAACGTGCCGCCTTTGTAATAGATGAGAATCAATTAATTGTTTACGCGGAGGTATTGGAGAATGCCGATAGCCTGCCCGATTTTAGGGCCATTGCTGAAGCTGTAAAGTAATTTTTCAAAAATATTATAGCGGATTAAAAAGAAATCCTATTTTTGCAGTCCGTTAAAAAAGGCACTTGTAGCTCAATTGGATAGAGCATCTGACTACGGATCAGAAGGTTAGGGGTTCGACTCCCTTCAAGTGCACACAGTACGTATAGCTCAATTGGATAGAGCACCCCGATTATAAATCGGGAAGGTTAGGGGTTCGACTCCCTTCAAGTGCACAAAAATTTAGGCCTTTCTGTACTGTACCGAAGGGCCTTTTAAATTTCAACCGACAACTATATGCTGAACTTAGTTCTGTTTGGGCCACCAGGGGCCGGTAAAGGTACACAGTCACATAAGCTTATTGAAAAATATGGTTTGATACACCTGTCGACAGGTGATCTGTTGCGTGGCGAAATTTCACAGGGCACAGCATTGGGCCTCGAAGCTAAAAAGCTGATGGATGAAGGTATCCTGGTTCCCGATCATGTGGTTATTGGCATGATCAGCAATAAACTGGATGCCAACAAGGATGCCAAAGGATTTATTTTTGATGGTTTCCCGCGCACCGTTGCCCAGGCTGCTGCTTTGGACGAACTGCTGAAAAGCAAGGACGCCTCCATATCAGGCATGATAGCCCTTGAGGTAGATGATATTGAGTTGGAGCGCCGTTTATTGCACCGAGGTAAAGATTCAGGCAGGGCCGATGACGCTAATCCTGAAGTGATCCGCAAGCGCATTAAAGAATATAATGATAAAACGGCACCTGTTGCCCATTTCTATAAAAACCAGAACAAATTTACAAGCGTTAACGGTATCGGGTCAAAGGAAGATATTTTTGATTCCATCGAGGCCGTAACGGAAGCACTTTAATTTCGGATTTCGGAATTGAGATTTCGGATTTTTAGATCCTTAAATTCTATTATGGAATCACTTGCATAATATCCGGAAGAAAAGTAATCCGAAATCGTAAATCCCAAATCCGAAATCAAAATGTCCCAGGGTTCTAATTTTGTTGATTATGTGAAGATATGCTGCCGTTCGGGACATGGCGGGGCAGGCTCTGCGCACTTACACCGTGATATTTTAACCTCGATGGGAGGCCCTGATGGCGGCGATGGTGGCCGGGGCGGCCATGTGATCGTAAAGGGCAATGCCCAGTTGTGGACCTTGCTGCACCTTAAATTCCGCAAGCACGTGATCGCCGGTGATGGCGATTCAGGCGGAAGTTCACTGCGATCGGGCAAAACAGGGCGCGATGAGATATTGGAAGTACCCCTGGGAACCATCGCTAAAAATGCTGAAACCGGAGAAATACTATTTGAGATCACAGCCGACGGCGAAACAAAAACACTAACCCCTGGCGGTAGGGGCGGCTTAGGCAACTGGCATTTTAAATCATCCACCCAGCAAACCCCGCGCTTTGCCCAACCTGGCGAAGACGGCAAAGAAGACTGGAATATTCTTGAACTAAAATTACTGGCCGATGTAGGTTTAGTAGGATTTCCAAATGCTGGCAAGTCGACTTTACTATCTGTTGTATCGGCAGCCAAACCCGAGATCGCCGATTACGCTTTTACCACTTTAGTGCCAAACTTGGGTATCGTCGCTTATCGTGGCGGCAAGTCGTTTGTAATGGCTGATATCCCCGGTATTATTGAAGGCGCATCGCAAGGCAAAGGATTGGGTTTCCGTTTCTTGCGCCATATCGAGCGCAACTCGGTATTGCTGTTCATGGTGCCTGCGGATACCAGTCGCAGCATCAAAGAAGAGTACCAGATATTGTTAAGGGAATTGCAGGAGTACAATCCCGAACTGGTGCACAAACCCCGTGTACTGGCGGTTACCAAATCGGACATGCTGGATCAGGAACTTCAGGATGAGATGAGTAAAGAACTACCCGAAGGCATCCCCGCCATTTTTATATCCTCAGTTGCTCAAAAAGGTATTAATGAACTGAAGGACCTGCTCTGGAAAGAGATTAACAGGTAGATTACGATAATTAATTTCCACTATTTCAATATCGGAAATGGAAGACCAGGGACAAATTTTAGCGTATCGGTGCTTTTTTTTTGTTTTTGAGGTGCCGGATCATTTACTTTACTTGTGCACGATAAAAGTGCTGAAGTAATTATCGCTGCTAATAAGGTAAATAACTTTTTCATCTAAGGTTGTAAGGTTTAAAGGTTCAAATTTAAAACTAAATCTGATAAAATAAATATAGCTTATACGTTCACAAGTATTTTAACGATTTCATTTATCACGGCATCCCTCTGGCGCGAGCCTTGTGCCTCCCCCAAAACAATGGTATTAAATCCTTGTTAATTTAGTATGAGCACCGAAAATAAACCTATCAAAAAAGCAAGTTCAGATCCTGTTAAAGAAGCATTAGGACATCCAAACGGCCCCAGTCTGCAGGAGATGATAAACAGGCAGGAAGAGAAAAAGAAGAAAAAGAAACCCGAAAATGGAGAACCGGAGGGCGGCCCAATCCCGGTAATTTAGTAGGAGGTAACTATAGAACTTGTCATCCTGAGTGATAACGAAGGATCTTCTGAAAGGGCCAGGTGGTGAAGATGCAAGGTGAAGAAGATTCTTCACTATTGTTCAGAATGACAAAATTCGCTTGATAAAACAACACCAATTCTTAGCCCTTGTTGGTTGTCTCCAACAAGTTACTTTGCCTGGTACATTACATAATTGTTGCTAAGCATGCTACCATACCAGCCCTTATAATCAGGAAAGCTTTTGAGGATCATTTTTTCCCTGGGGCCCCGGTAAACATCGGGGAGGATAATGTATAACGGACCGGCATGACCGTCGTGTTCATAATCATCAAAGTCAATTTTCAGATCCTCGCCGATAGGTTCCAGATTGAGCACGCGGTTATGCGTAATCTCCAGGCCGATATCCTTGGTAATAAATACAAATGTGGCATTGGTTTCCTGTTTGTCAATAGCCATGACCTTGTTCAGGGCTGCCTGGTCAATAAATTCCTGGGCAATTCCAGATGTACCGTGTGCGCTTTTGTTTTTATTGAACGAATAACCTTTCGCAAGGTAGATCACACTGGTCAGGGTTATCCCAATCCAGATCAAACCAAATATAACCCGGTAAGGCATTTTGAATTGACTGAACAGGTAGATTGTCCCTGGAATAACGATTAACCCGATAACACGGAAATGCCTGGCCTCATAAGAGATGGTCATTTGTTTTAAGTAGGCATAACTAAAAAACAAGACCGATATCAGATAGAACACTACCAGGAGCAACCGGTAATTTTCGTTCGGTATCTGCCGGATGAGTCTTAGAACCAGGCATACACTCAATGCCGCTAACAGTACTAACAAGGCGATAGCCACAACATCAGCAAATAAAGGCTTGCCCGTATGATAGATAAGCCCGTGGCAAAGATCGTCAATAGAAAAGCCTGAAAGCAGGGGAGATGCCAATGGAAAGCTGAATGTTTTCCAGGTGAGTTTAAGCCCGGCAGACGCAGATGCCGGATTTTGTCCCTTTGACAGGAAGAAGATATAAATAGTGCTTACGACTATAATAGCAGGTATGGCTATCCATACCGCGTTCCTTATCCAGTCTGAAAGTTTTTTCTGCGGCAGGGATAACCTC
>JBEHXM010000091.1:0-22364 GCA_048498695.1 Bacteroidota bacterium | reverse complement strand
GGGCGTCATCGGTGGCGGCGGCAGTCGAGATCAGGCGGTCGGTCATGCTCGAAGGCTGCGGAAAAAAAACATTACAATAATATGCGGCACATGATCATTGGCCGCTCGGCCAATCTGACTGCTGCTATACCGGGACGAACCAAATGCCAGTTCCGTAACCGTTGCTGGGAGGGGTGTCCGTTCGGGGGTTATTTCAGTACACAGTCTTCTACCTTGCCTGCGGCTACGGCAACAGGTAATTTAACGGTAAGACCGTTCTCTATTGTTACAAAAATTATCTACGATAAAAATACCCAAAAAGCAACAGGAGTAGAGGTACTGGATGCCGAAACAAACCAGACCTATGAATATCACGCTAAGGTAGTTTTTGTGAATGCTTCGGCATTGAATAGTGCCTGGGTACTGATGAATTCAGCTACCGATATATGGCCTGATGGGCTTGGCAGCAGCAGTGGTGAATTGGGCCATAATATTATGGACCACCATTATAACCTGGGAGCATCAGGCGTGATGGAAGGCTATGAGGATAAATACTATTTTGGCAGAAGGCCGAATGGTATTTACATCGTGCGCTTTGCGAACCTGTTTGGCGATAAGAGGAATTACATGCGTGGTTTCGGTTACCAGGGTGGTGCGGGACGTGATGGCTGGAGCCGCAATGTAGCTGAGCTAAGTATTGGTGGAAAATATAAGGACGATATTTGCGAGCCGGGACAATGGACCATGGGTATCGGCGGTTTTGGTGAATTATTGCCTTATCATGAAAATAAGATCACCCTGGACCATGAGCATAAAGACAAATGGGGATTGCCGATCTTAGCAATGGATGCCGAGATAAAGGATAACGAAAAGAAAATGCGGGTGGATATTGTTGCCGAAGCGAAAGCAATGCTGGAAATAGCCGGTGTTAAAGATGTGAAGACGCATGATTTCGGTCACCACGTAGGTGATGGTATTCACGAGATGGGATCAGCACGCATGGGACGAGATCCAAAAACATCAGTGTTGAATATGCACAACCAGGTTTGGGATGCTAAAAATGTGTTTGTTACCGATGGCGCCATGATGGCCTCATCTGCTTGTCAAAACCCGTCGTTAACCTATATGGCTATGACAGCCCGTGCAGCAAATTTTGCAGCAGATGAGTTAAAGAAAGGGAATATTTAATTTCGGATATCGGATTTTCAATTTCGGATTTATTAGTTAATACATCATTAAACATATTATATCACCATGAAACTACTATCGTTCTGCTTAAAAACTATTTTAATTGCTGTAGTGTTAACCAATTTTTCTTTTACCAGCTTACTGGCAAAGCCTAAGGTGCTTGTGTTTAGTAAAACTGCAGGTTTTCATCATGAATCTATCGCGGTAGGTATACCTGCCATAATCAAATTGGGGCACGAAAATAATTTTGATGTGGACACTACTACCAATTCAGCTAAGTTCACATCTGCAAATCTGAAACAATATGCTGCTGTGATATTTCTGAGCACGACAGGTGATGTACTAAATGACGCGCAACAAAAAGCATTTGAGCAATACATCAAATCGGGTGGTGGCTATGTGGGCGTACATTCTGCTACTGACACCGAATACGGATGGCCGTGGTACGGTGACCTGGTTGGGGCTTATTTCAAAAATCATCCAAAACAACAGCAAGCTACACTTAATGTAGTTGATCGTAATTTTATAGCTACCAAACACTTACCTGCCCAATGGAAAAGATTTGACGAATGGTATAACTATAAATACATAGCGAAAGGCTTGCATGTGCTCATCAAAATAGATGAAAAAAGCTATACAGGTGGCGAGAATGGTGCCAACCATCCCATGAGCTGGTATCATGATTATGATGGAGGAAGGGCGTTCTATACCGAATTAGGTCATACCGATGAATCTTATGCTGATCCGCTTTATTTAAAGCATCTGCTGGGCGGTATTCAATATGCCATTGGCAAGCACAAATAAAAGTTTTAAAATATTTTTAAAAAGTATGATTATCTATTTAAAAATGTTTGTTTTCTGAGGTATAAATCATAATTTGCGGAGTAATTACCAATTATAAAATTCCATTTCAAATTAATCCACATGAAGAAACTTTTAGGATTGTTATGCTTAATCGCCATTGCATTTCAATCGTTCGCCCAAAACAAAGATGGAGGAATAGCTATCATCCCCGAACCGGTAGCCCTTACCAAAAAAGCAGGTGAATTCACGCTGCCAAAGAAAATTATTATTGTAAGCAGTACGCAGCCCGAAATGAAGCAGGTGATCGCTTTATTACGTACTAGGTTTTCTGTGCCAACCGGTTCAACTGTGAGTGTTGTCAACAGCGCTCAGCTTGCTACTATAAGATTATCACTAAACAAAACAGCTGATACACTTTTGGGTAAAGAAGGCTATAAATTATCGGTTACAAAAAAGGGTATTTTCATTCGAGCTAATGAACCTGCCGGATTGTTTTATGGTGCACAAACACTGGTTCAGTTATTCCCTAAAGAAATTGTAAGTGATGCTCGTGTGAGCAATATAAAATGGGTATCGCCATGTGTGGATATTACAGATTACCCCCGTTTTAAATGGAGAGGGTTGATGTTTGATGTGGCCCGCCACTTCTTTACCAAAGCAGAAGTAAAAGAATATATTGACAACATGGTGAAATACAAATTCAACCTGTTGCATATGCATTTGACTGATGATGAAGGCTGGCGTGTCGAAATAAAAAGCTTGCCACGTTTAACTACGGTAGGTGCCTATAATGTTAAAAAAGTGGGTTATTTTGGAACATTCACACCTCCGGGTCCAAATGAACCACGTGATTACGGGGGCTTTTACACCCAGGATGATATACGCGAGTTAGTACAGTATGCCAAAGAAAGATTTGTAAATATCCTGCCTGAGATAGATGTACCTGGTCACAGTTTAGCGGCTGTGGTAGCTTATCCTGAATTATCATGCACACCAGGCGCAGACCAGTATCATGTAAGATCAGGTGAAAACTTTATGGAGTTTGGCAAGGATGGCATTAAGGCAAAAATTGATAACACTCTTTGCCCTGCAAACGAAAAAGTATATGACTTTTTAGATAAGGTACTGACAGAAGTTGCTCAATTGTTTCCGTTCGGCTATATCCACATGGGTGGCGACGAATGTGCTAAGAACTTCTGGGAGCAAAGCGATGCTGTAAAAGCATTGATGCAGAAAGAGGGTCTTAAAACACAGGAAGAAGTGCAGGCTTATTTCGAAAAACGTGTTGAGAAGATAGTGGAATCAAAAGGGAAAAAGTTTTTGGGATGGGATGAGATACTGGAAGGCGGTTTAGCACCTGATGCCATAGTGATGAGTTGGCGAGGAATGAAAGGCGGTATTGAAGCTGCAAAAATGGGCCACGAAGTGGTAATGAGTCCGACCACTTTTGCTTACCTGGATTATATGAACGGCGACCCGGCAATTGAGCCGCGTGTATATGCTACCCTGCGCCTGACTAAAGCCTACCAGTTTGATCCTGCACCAGACTCAGTAAATTCAAAATTGATCATCGGCGGGCAGGCTAACTTATGGACCGAACAGGTTTACAATACCCGTCACCTGGAGTATATGACCTGGCCTCGTGCTTTTGCAATCTCAGAAGCAGTTTGGACACCAAAATCAAGACGTAATTTTGACGATTTCTTTAGCCGTGTAGAAAAGCATTTTGCCCGGTTTGACGAAGCACATATCAAATATGCGCCAAGCGTTTACGAACCGATATTTACTGCTAAAGCAATGCCAGACAGCACTACACAGGTTGAATTGAGTACGGAAGTAAAAGGTTTGGATATACACTATACCTTTGATAACTCGTTCCCTGATCAGTTTTATCCGAAGTATACCGAGCCGTTGTTAATACCTAAAGATGCCGTGATGCTGAGAGTGATCTCTTACAGAGGAGACAAACCGGAAGGACGGATGATAACGATAACTACAGAGGAGTTAAAGAAACGTGCGAAGAATAAACGAAATTACCCAAATAATGATTAAACAGCCCTGTCTTTAAGGGAAAAGCTCCGTTTTTCAACGGAGCTTTTTTATTTAATAAAACTGCGTCAACTGCCAGCGCAGCCGATCGATCTGATCACCGATGAGCTGTACGTTTTCTGCTGTTAATTCAGCTTTGGAATATTCTTCCAGTTGCCAGCCGCCATCAACCTTTCGGATATAGCCGATAAATTTATGGTCGAGGCTGATGCGATAATAATCCTTTTGTATCTGTTTTACCTTCATCAGCTTATCACTGCTGAAAGGAATAATATGCTCATCCATTGCGGCTATTCAATTATCAGGTTATATTTTATCAGCAGGCCGCTTAAGGCATCGGAACTGAATTTTGCTTTGGTAATACTATTATTTTCAGGATCGATATTAAAGTTATATGCAGTTCGTAAGTCTGCTCCTTTTAATATTGTACGGCTGAAGATAGCCCTGTTCAGGTTGCATTTGTTAAAAACCGAATTAGTCAGATCGGTTTCACTGAAGTCAGCTTCTTCAAAAGAGCACTCATCAAATGTGGTACCTTTCAATTTCTTTTTATGCCATACGCTATAATCCAGTACACACCTGGTAAAACTGACCTCTAATGAAAAACTGCTGCTATCGCCAAAATTAACACCCGTGATCTTGCAGTTCTTAAAATCAATATGCTGAAGGCCGGTATTGGTTATTTTTATCAATGAAAGATTGCAGTTATCCATCACACAATTAATAAATGTAAAGTGCGAAAGGTCGGCGTAAGAGAGGTCGCAACTAATAAACTGGCAATTCTCAAAAATACGGTCCTGTCCCTCCAGGTCAGTGGGTTTTAGGTTCCTGTAGATCGTATTCTCATCAAATTTCTGTTCCATTCAATTATAAAGATGCCGTTCCGAAAATAGGAAAAGTATTTAGATTAAAAGTTTACATATCCGTGTTCTTAATCTTAAACAGGAAATCCATATTTGGTTCAAACTTAAAAGCGAGATCATGAACACGAATACCAATACAGCCGACAAGGAATTATTTATAAAAATGGTTTTATCTAACTGGGAGATGCAGATCAGCCGGATGAATAATTTATTAGCTAAGCTCAGCGATGCTGAACTGACCAATCAAACAGCTACAAACCGTAATACAGGAGTTTATTTGTTAGGCCACCTGGCGGCTATAAGTGATGGCATGTTTGTATTCCTGGGGCTTGGGGAAAAACTAGACCCCGCTATGTATGAACTCTTTGTAAGCAACCCTGAAAATTCCGGCCTCGAAAAGCCATCTATTGCTGAATTGAAAGATTACTGGAATAAAGTAAATGCAGAGCTTTCTCAAAAAATAAATGCCATGTCGGTTGATGAATGGTTTAGTCCCCACACCGCCATAAAGGAAGAAGATTTTGTCAAAGAACCTCATCGTAATAAATTGAACATCGTTATTAACCGCACCAATCACCTCAGCTATCATTTAGGTCAATTAGCCTACCTGGTTAACAAATAATTTACAGAGGCATCCCAATTTGTTTCGTAAATTCGGTTAAAACAATTTAAATGTCCAGATCATTGTCGGGGTATGCTTTTATTTTATGCCTGCTGTTTTTATATGGCTGCACTAAAAAGGTTTATACTCATCAGCAGGTGATGCAAAGCTTTCACAGCAAGGATGATGTATTAAAGAGGTTTGGTAACCCTGACCAGGTTAAAGAGGGTGAGGGCATAGAAGAATGGATATACAATCAGGATAAACCTTCTGTTGCGGGTGTATCCGTTAAACCTGATACCATTCACGCCACGGATGAAGTTTCGGACACTTTGAAAGCCGTGCAGCCTATCAAATACAGCAAGTATATCCGGTTTATATTTAACCCTGACGGCACGGTGGCCGGTTATAAAACCCAGGGAGTGGATATGAGCATGACCACAAAAGATAGTTTTGGGATAGCTTTCCTGAAAGTACTCGGAATTGCTGCTTTGATCGTAATTGTAGTAGGCGTTGACGTTTATAACAACACTGATATCAATATGTGAGTAATATGAGGATCTCGTACTACCTGTCTTGATAATGTATTTCATTTCCATTAACTTACAGGAGTTTATCGAGACATAAATACTCCCGCATGACCGATTTCTTTGTTGACCCTGATATTTCCAGAGCCAAAACACTTAATGCTGATTTTTATACAAGCGTTGAGGTATTTGATCAATGCCGGGGAAAAATATTCGCACTATCATGGCAATTTATAGGTAATGATGAGTTGGTAGTAGATAACGGGGATGTGTATCCATTCACATTACTGCCGGCTTATCTGGATGAGCCATTATTATTGACAAAAGATAAAACAGGAGGGTTGAATGTATTATCCAATGTTTGTACCCACCGTGGCAATATCGTAGCTGAAAAGGCCTGTAAACAAGCTAACCTGAGATGCCGTTATCACGGCCGGTTATTTAGTTTGGACGGAAAGTTTATCTCGATGCCTGAGTTTAAAGAGGTTCAGAACTTTCCCGCTAAGGAGGATGATCTACCCTCATTGAACTTTTTTAAATGGAATAAATGGCTTTTTACATCGCTTAACCCTGTTTATTCCTATGATCTTTTTTTCAGGGATATGATCGAAAGGATAAGCTGGATGCCGTTAGACGAATTTAAATTTCAGCCTGAACTATCACGCACATTCCATGTCAAAGCCAACTGGGCTTTGTATTGTGAAAATTACCTCGAAGGTTTTCATATTCCATTTGTACATGCCGGGTTAAATGCAGTGATCGACTATGGCGAATACGCTACTGAACTATTTTTTCCGTACTCCAGCCTGCAATTAGGTTTGGCGAAAAATAACCAGGATTGTTTTGATCTTCCTGCCGGATCACCAGATTATGGGAAAAATGTAGCAGCTTATTATTTCTGGGTCTTCCCAAACATGATGTTCAATTTTTATCCATGGGGATTATCAGTGAACATAGTTGAGCCTGTTACGGTTGGCGAATGCAGGGTCAGGTTTTTATCCTATGTATGGGACGAATCGAAATTAGATAAAGGAGCAGGGGCCGGGCTGGATAAAGTAGAGCAGGAAGATGAAGAGATAGTAGAGAATGTACAGCGCGGCGTCCGTTCCAGATTCTATCAGCACGGCCGCTATTCCGTAACCCGTGAGCAGGGCACACACCATTTCCATCGTATTCTTTCAGAATTTATGAATAAGTAGATCGCAATGGCACAGCTGGAACGTAAGTTAGGTTTATGGGCGTCAGTTTCCATCGTGGTGGGGGCTGTGATAGGCAGCAGTATTTTTATGAAACCGGCAACAATGGCTGCGCAGCTAAGTTCGCCTTTAATGCTGTTAATGGTGTGGTTAGTAGCCGGTGTAGTTTCACTATTTGGCGGAATGATCAATGCCGAAGTAGGCTGTATACTCCCCGAAACGGGTGGCCAATACGTTTATTTCCGTCACATGTACGGGAATTTTTTTGCTTACCTTTTTGGCTGGGCATGCTTTATTGTGATCAATACAGCATCTATTTCGGGTGCTGCATTTGTATTTGCAGATTATGCCGGATATTTCATCAAACTGCCGAAATTTTCACCCATAACCGAGCATTCTATTTCTATTATCATCCCTTATATCGGTAAGTTTTATTTGCTGGAAAATATTGGAGTAAAAATATTGGCCATCCTGATGATCGTGGCATTTACCTTTCTCAATGCAAGAAGTCTAAAAGCGGGTGCCACGGTACAGGTATTTTTTTTCACGGTAAAAGTTGCCGCGCTGGGCTTTCTTATTTTCGCTATTTTCTTTTCAGGGAAAGGCAATATCCTTAACCTGACACAGGCTTCACCCGGATTCGATCACTCACCATGGAAAATGCTGACCGCTTTTATTGCTGCTACAACCGGTGCTTTGGCAGCTTATGATGGCTGGAATAATTTAGGTTTTGTATCCGGAGAGATCAAAGAACCGCAAAGAAATATTCCGCGCGGACTGATCATCGGGTTGAGTATTTGCATTTTAATATATGCCCTGGCAAACGAGGCGTACCTTTATATGCTTCCTGTGGACACAATGAAACATTCAAGGTTAGTGGCTTCAGATGCACTTTTTATGGTATTAGGGGGAGCGGGGGCCGGAATTGTTGCTTTATTGGTAGTGGTATGCACAGCAGGGGGTACAAACAGTAATATATTACCATCTGCCCGGGTGATATATGCAATGGGTGAAGAAAAGAACTTTTTTTCGTTCACCGGTAAAGTTGCCCCCAGGCACCATACCCCCGCCAATGCTTTATGGCTGCAGGCTATATGGGCTATCATATTGGTGTTTATTGGGTCGTTTGATATGCTGATGGATATGTTTGTTTTCATCAGTTGGATAGCTTATGCTTTTGCGGCCTACGGTATTTTTATTTTACGAAAGAAAATGCCTCATGCAGACCGCCCATACAAACTAAAGGGATATCCATATTTACCAATAATCTTTATCCTTTTTTCGACCTTGTATGTGGTGATCACTCTTTATAATGACATCAGTAATTACTTAGATGGTAAAAGCCCCATCATTAATTCAGTGTTCGGACTTGCGTTGACAGCGTTAGGTATACCTTTGTACTGGTATTTTAAAAAGAAAAATCCGGCAGGACTTATTTGAGCGGTAATTGATTTAATTTTGTACTATGAAAGTGAATGTGCTGGCATTTGGTATTGCAAAAGATATTTTCGGAGCTTCTGCAATTAGTGTTGAGTTATCAGGGATAACAACTGCCGCACTAAAAAAGTCTTTGGAAGAACGATATCCGCACTTAAAGCAACTGGCATCATATATGGTGGCCGTAAATAATGAATATGCGCAGGATGAAAGCATACTTACAGAACGTGATGAAATCGCCATCATCCCACCGGTAAGCGGGGGCTGAACTGTTGATTCATTTGTTATAATGATTTCGTTGATTTTATAGCATTGACTACTCAAATTGAAATATCCGATCAGCCTTTAAACATCCAATCCTGTATTGATTGGGTGATGTCGCCACAATCGGGTGGGATAGATGTATTTATTGGCACGGTACGGGATGCCACCAAGGGAAAAAAAGTAGTAAGACTTGAATTTGAAGCTTACGAGCTTATGGCTTTAAAAGAAACGCATAAGATTGCTGAACAGGCTTTTGAGAGGTGGCCGGTTCAAAAGCTACTCATTCATCATCGTACAGGGGTATTACAGGTAGGAGAGGTGCCGGTAATTATTGCGGTATCCTGTGTGCACCGCGATGCAGCATTTGAGGCTTGCCGGTATGTGATCGATACCTTAAAGCAAACAGTGCCTATCTGGAAAAAGGAAATATTTGAAGATGGGGAAGTTTGGGTCGCGGCACATCCATGACCGTTGATTAATTTGATTAGGTGATTGCGTTGATTTAATTAATCATTTAACGCTAACCACATTTTTAATCCGCCTTCTAATGAAAAGACCTTTGAGCCCGGAAATTTTTGTTTGATCAGTTTTACTGCTTCATCGCTCCGTTTTCCGGTAGCGCAGTATAAGACCCTTGCTCCTTGGGTTGAGAAATAGTCCAGGTTTTCTTCCAAATCCATTAAGGGGAAATGTTTACCGCCGATATCAAACTGATCCCGTTCATGCTCAGTACGGACATCGATCAGTTCAAATTTATTTTCTCTAATACCATCTTTTAGCTCAGTTACTGAAATTACAGGCACTTCTGTAGTTGCTGTCAAACTTTGGATATTAGTTTTAGTGACAGCACCTATCCTGATGATCCGGCTTTGTAAAGTTTGAGCATCCAGTATCAATATTTTGCCTGATAGTAACTCTCCTGTTTTGGTAATGTACTTGATCACTTCATTAGCCTGCATACATCCAATAATCCCGGCCAGCGTCGGAATAACACCGCCCTCAGCACAATTGGGTATTTGCGTGGCATCAACTTCCGGGAACAGATCACGGTAATTGGGCGAAAAGGTGGCATCCTCATTCTGTACATTCCAAACCGCAACCTGGCCTTCAAACTGGTAAATAGCACCATATATCAGGGGCTTACCTAATAAAACAGCTGCATCGTTCAGTAAATAGCGTGTATCAAAATTATCAGTACCATCCAGGATAATATCATATTGCTGCATAATGTCCATGACATTATCTGAATTGATCTTTATATCATGTGGTACCAGCTTTATATCCGGGTTTTGTTTTTGAAGACGTTTACAAGCAATGACTGCTTTTTTTAAACCGGCATCTTCAGGAGTATATAAAATTTGACGATGTAGATTGCCGATAGATATAGTATCAAAATCTGCAATGCCTAATGTGCCAATCCCCGCAGCTGCAAGGTACTGTGCTACCGGGCAGCCTAATCCACCCGCACCAACTATCAGTACTTTTGCCTGTTGTAGCAGCAATTGTGCTGACTTGCCGAATCCGGGTAAGGCGATCTGGCAGCTATATCGGGTGAGATCCTCGGGCATCAGGCGTTGGCTATCTTTTGATGGATGGTTCGTTTTACCTTTTCAAGGTCATCCGGCGTATTCACATTGGTTAAAGCATCCGGGTTAGGTGCCTGTATTAAATTTACATCGCTATTGATCAGTACTTTACGCGGACAGGAATATCCCTGCGCCAGGAATGATAACAGAACCGGGTAGCTTTTCGGCTCCCAGATAGTGATCAACGGCTCAGGAAACTCATTATCAGGGCTATTGAAAGCTGTAGCCATATTCGAAATGTTTCTTTGTCCTACCAGCGATCTGAAAGTTTCTGTTTCCAGCAGGGGCAGGTCGCAGGCTACTACCAGCCATGCCTTATCAGGTTGTTCCCTAAAGGCGGAAAGTATTGCTCCGAATGGCCCTAAACCAATAAAAGTATCCTCCAATACATTATAATTACCATTGATCTGTTGTTTTTGATCTGCCCGGCAAGAGATAAATACTTCCCGGCATAATGGCTTCAGCATATCAGCCACATGGTAACGCTGCTCTTTGCCAAACCACTTCACAGCTCCCTTATCATACCCCATACGAACGCTTCTGCCACCTGCTAAAACCAACCCGTTCAATATGGGTTTTGACTGTAATATTTTGTTCTCAAAAAAGGCAACGATCTTATCAGTTTCGTCAAGCCGGCAGATAGGAATATTTTGCCAGTTGGGTAGTTCTTCTTTTATAAAATCGAATACATCATCCACATTTTCGGCCAACAAGATCAACTCAACATTAGTCAATTGCTCCATTCTTTTTTTCAGGGAAGCCTCCTTATTATGATAGATGATAACTACCTGCGCCTTTGCCTGCTGATGATTCCCATTTACCAGTATCAGGTCAGCATCGCTAAATTGTTGTCTTAAACTGAAAGGGGTTGAAGCTTCATTATAATTGAACTGTTGATGGTTGATCTGATCGGTATACTCTAAAACCGCACCGGTAGCTAACCTGCCCGGCGCTAAAATGATCTCATCTTTATGCGAAGTATCAGCATAGGCACATTTGTATTTTGAGGATAATGCACCGATCACGCTGTCAGCCAGCGCTTTTATAAAAACACAGGGTGCTCCAACAATAGCCCACTCATTACGACCATAATTGCCAAGAGCTGGCCTTACCAGGTCGGCATGCTTTCTATGCTCTTTTGAAGTCACGTTTACCTCCTGTCTTTTCCATTAGTTTGGTTTCTTTGATCACGATATTATGGCTCAAAGCTTTACACATATCATAAATAGTTAATGCGGCTATTGACGCACCTACCAATGCTTCCATCTCAACGCCTGTTTTGGCCGTGATAGTTGCAGTACAATCGATTACTACTTCCTGTGCTGGATTTAATTTGATATCGATCTGGCAATTATCTAAACCAAGCGGATGACAAAGCGGTATCAATTCTCCTGTTTTTTTAGCCGCCATTATCCCAGCTATGATCGCGGTTTGAAATACCGATCCCTTTTTGGTTTGAATATCGCCACGGGTTAAATGTTCCAGCACTTCTGCAGGTAAGGAAACAATGCTGCGTGCAACAGCTGTACGGTGTGAAACTTGTTTTTCGCTCACATCAACCATAGCGGCCTGTCCCTTTTCGTTCAGATGAGAAAAACTCATAATCTAAAATATCTGTTTAAATAGCCATATTCGGAATACTTCACCTTTTTTGAACTCATCTTTTTGCAGGGGTAATTCCATAAGAGCATCTGTATCTGCTAAGTTAGCAAAATCACCCGAGCCGTTGCCTTCGATAGGTGTAGCTAATATCTGGCCGGATGTGTTAAAACTTAGTTTTACCTGTAAAAAATATTGCAGTTCTGGCTTGAAAGTAAAATCCTGATCTAAAATGGCATATACCGGTGAACCCTCTTTCAACCCCTGGCTTGCAGTTAACCATGGTAAAAAATAACGGTGCAGGCACATAAAGGTAGCAACCGGGTTTCCCGGAAAGGCAAATACCAAAGTGCCATCACCATGCCCACCAAACCAAAATGGTTTGCCGGGGCGCTGGCTTACCTTATGAAATATGGTTTGAACCCCCATCTCATCTAATGCTTGGGGGATAAAATCAAATTTTCCCATACTAATGCCACCCGTCATCAGGATCACATCGTAATTTTTAACGCAGTAGCCGATTTTTTCGCGTGTGATAAGCGGGTCGTCGGAAATATGAAGAAGCTCAGCTTTTATATTGTGTTGTGATAACACGGCTTTAATCGTATAGCTGTTCGATTTCCGTATCTGGGTAGGTGAGGGCTGCTCATCAACATCTACCAATTCATCTCCTGATGAAATAATTACTATCCGTGGCATTTTTTTTACCAATAGCTTCACTTTACCCACTGAGGCTGCCAAACTGATAATTGCCGGGGTAATTAGTTGATTTTTTATTGCAACAACATCGCCCTTCCTTTTATCGGCAGCTCTCAAATGAAGGTTCTGGCCTTTAACTGTACTCTGTATTAAAACAGTTGCTATGTTGTCTTTTATATCGATATCCTCGTAACGGATCGCAGTGTCCAGTGATTCCGGTAAAGCCGCACCCGTCATGATCTCGATACATTCATCCGGCTGACCTGTTTGTATTGGTTTGTCTCCGGCGGCCTGGGTACCTTTTATTTTAAATGATCGAATCCCTTTTTCAATAGATTGGTAACTTATTGCAATACCATCCATCGTTACCCGGTTAAAAGGAGGCAGGTCACGATCGGCAATAATATCTTCTGCCAACGCCCGGCCTAAAGCCGATTCAAACGGAATGTATTCAGTACCAAAATCACGGGTCTGGCCTAATATAAATTGTTCCGCCTGTTCAACTGTTATCATACTGTTTACATTAGCCGCCTATCGTTGCCATAGATTCATGCGCTGGATGATTTACAGCACGGTCATGTTCGGCCTCAAACCCGTCTTTAGGGCGATTTTCAAATGCATTAATTAATTCAGCCTGCAGATCATTTTCTGTTATGCCGCTGCGTATCAGATCTTTTATATTTAATACTCCGGCATCATACAAACAAGTTTTCAATTCGCCCTCAGGGGTGATACGTATCCGGTTACATGTACCGCAAAAAGTGCGTGAATAGGCTGCTATAATTCCTATGCTTCCTTTATGACCCGGTATTTGATAATTATAAGAAGTGGAGTAAGAAGGATTGTCCAGTTTTTTTATGGCCGGATATTTTTGTTTGATCTCTTCCAGTATTCGTAAATAATCCCATTGCAGTCCCTGGTAAATATGACCATCTCCATTGAATGGCATTTCTTCAATAAATCTGACACTTACCGGCAGTTCTTTGGTCAATTCAACCATCGGAATGATATCCTGGGTGTTTTTGCCATCCATTACCACGGCATTTATTTTCACATTAATATCGTATTTCAATAGTTGCTCCAGGGTTTTCATTACCTTTCCAAATTCATCCCGCTTAGTGATGTTGAAGAAGCGATTTGCGTCAAGTGTATCCAAACTCAGATTGACGGATTTAACACCTATCTTTTTCAGTTCAGGCACCAAAGGTGCGGTCAATACGCCATTGGTTGTAATGGTCAATTCATTTAATCCGGGTAGTTTGGATAAGGCAGTCAATAACTTCATAGTATCTTTGCGCACAAATGGCTCGCCACCTGTAATGCGAATCTTTTCGATACCCATTTGTACCAGCAAAGTGCAGGTACGCAGCATCTCCTCGTAAGTCATTAGCTCATCGCGTGACAACCAGTTCAGGCCTTCTTCGGGCATGCAGTAAAAACATCGCAAATTGCACCTGTCGGTTACTGCCAGACGCAAATAATTAACTCTTCTGCCGTGGTTATCTGTTAGCAATGTAATGGTATAATGAATTGTAAATGTAAATAATCCAAAGCAGCAGAATGTTTTTTAATTGTCGTTTTACAGCACAAAAAAATCCTGCTTACTCAATATAAGCAGGATAATTATTTACCAGAAACGAAGCCGTTATTACTTACTAAACTTGTAAATGCTTTGTGTTTTATAAGTCTGACCTGGTTTTAATACTGTCGACGGAAATTGCGGTTGATTAGGCGAATCAGGATAATGCTGTGTTTCCATAGCAAAAGCTGTACGGTAATCATCTTTTTCACCATATTTCATCACATTTTTCGCCTGCATAAAGTTCCCGCTGTAAAATTGCAGACCAGGCTCTCCGGTATATATATTCATTACAATACCTGTTTTGTCGCCTTTTACAGTGGCAATAGATTGTGTGATATCATGTTTGTTCAGAACAAAGTTATGATCGTACCCTTTACCATTTTTTAATTGTTCATTGTCATTATTGATACGTGCACCTATAGTGTTTGGGCTGGTGAAATCAAGTGGTGTGCCTTTCACCGGTTCTATTTTACCTGTCGGGATCAACGTAGCATCGACAGGCGTATAATTGTCAGCTTTGAACTGGACAGTATGATTTAATATTGTACCGCTGCCTTCACCGTTCAAATTAAAATAGGCATGATTAGTAAGATTTACTACAGTTGTTTTATCTGTTGTCGCCTCGTATTCGCATTTGAATCCATTATCATCTGTCAGCGAGTAAGTTACCTTGATCTTCAAATTACCGGGGAAGCCTTCTTCCATGTCTTTAGAAAGATAAGTCAGTTCCAATGTCTGATCATTGATCTTTTTTGCATCCCAAACCACATCCTGGTAACCTTTTTTGCCTCCGTGTAAAGTATTGGGCGGGTTATTTGTTGCTAAGGTATATTGTTTGCCATCCAGTGTAAAATGTCCTTTTGCTATCCGGTTGCCATACCTGCCTATAGTTGCACCATAATAAGGCTCGGTTGATTTGACATAACCATCCACACTGCCAATCCCTACGGCAACATCTATCATCTTGCCAGCACTATCAGGCACCAGCAATGCTACTAAACGTCCACCATAATTAGTAATAGCAGCTTCCATACCGTTTTTATTTTTCAAAGTATACAAATGAGTTTGCTTGCCATCAATTGTTTTTTCAAAGGCCGAATCAGCCGGAAGCTTTCCATAAGTTATTGTGTCTTTCATGATAGTGGATGTGGTTGTTTTGTTATTGGATTGATTGCAGGCCCCAAGCAAAGCCATGCAAACCGATAAAGTGCCCAAAGATAAATTCCTTAAATTCATATCACCGCTAATTTAAAATGTTTTTATAAAGGTTTAGTTTACTGTTTGTTATTTAACTTTTTTATTAGATCAACTTCCTCCTGTTTATAAGGCGTGCCGTCTTTTCTGAAAACATCGTGAAACCATACTTTGGGTTCGTCGCCATTGGGCATAGGGGTATCCCAGGCATAAATAGTATTAGTTTTTCCTGATACAAGGCCCCAATTTATGGCGCCTACATTTTCTTTTTTCAGCATCGGCATCGAATTTTCAAACGTACTGTTACGCAAGCGCGCCATATATTCAGTGCAGATCACGGGCCTGCCGCTTGCTTTTAAAAGCTGTACCACCCGTTGGTGTTTCTCCGGTTCCTCATAATCGTGATAGGTAATTACATCGGAGTGGGTGAATTGAAAGGCATTCAGTTTTTCTAAACTCCAGTCCCACAAACCGGCGCTTACCGGCTGATCGGGATTTACGTTCTTGGCCCAGGTAAATACTTTTGCCAATAGATCCAGCGACTTATTGCCTTTTGAGCTGTTGCCGGGTTCATTAAACAAATCCCACAACAGAATTCGCTTATCATGTCTAAAAGTAGTTAAAACATCAGTCACATACTTTTGAAGCATAGTTACTTCGCCCTGGTCATTTATTCGGTTGCCAGGGTCCTGCAGCCAGCCTGAATTATGAATACCGATTTTAGGCTCGGGTTGCTTACCGGCTTTAGCAGTTGGATTCCAGCAATCATCAAAAAACACAAAGATGGTTTGAATGTGATGTTTATCGGCGATAGCCAGGTATTGGTTTACCCTCTGCTTAAACCCTTTTGGGTCCTGCTGCCAGGCCATACTATGCAAGAACACGCGCATGGCATTAAAACCTATCCCTTCGGCATAACCTAATTCTCTGTCGATGGTTTTCGGATCGAATGTATCGGCCTGCCACATTTCCAGTTGATTGATGGCCGTGCTGGGCGTAAAATTTGCGCCATTGATCCATTTGTGCCTGGCATACCAGGCATTGGCCTTTTCTGCCGGCCAAACACTTACGCCAGTCTTGTTAGGTGCTTTTTGCGCATTAACCGATAGTATTATCGTAAACGAGAACAGTGTTAGTAAAAGGTATTTTATTTTCATAATTAGTTGTTTTAATTAATTGGTGTCCCTGATGGTACAGAAATAGCTACGCCTTCTTTTACGGGTATCCCAAAATCGGGACTACCGTCTTTATTCCAGGTAAATTTTTGCATCCTTGGCGAGCGCTGTTTTCCGCAGCCTAACCCCGGCCTCGAATTGGCATGATAAATTATCCAGTCTTCCTTGCCATCAGGAGATTTAAAGAAAGCGTTATGCCCGGGAGCATAAACTTCATTTTCGGGAGATTTTTTAAATACCGGTTGGGCTGATTTTGTCCATGATTTAGGGTCAAGCAGATTACTATTTGTTGACGCGGTAAGCATTCCTAAAGCGTAATAATCCGTCCAGCAGCCACTGGCAGAGTACACCAGGAAGATTTTATCGTTATGCTTTAATATCTCCGGGCCCTCGTTCACATTAACATGGGGCGGGTTATTGGCATCGTGGAGATCGCCATATTTTTCCCAATCAAAAGTCGGGGTTGATATTTTGACGCGATCACTGCTGATAGTCCAGGGATTTTTCAGTTTAGCTATATAAATATTCTGCTGACCATTTTCATCTCCTTCCCAGCCGGCCCATATCATATAAAGAATACCTTTATTTTCGAATACGGAAGCGTCGATAGCCCACTTGTCAGATACATCGGCAACTTTGCCTTTTAATATCCATTCACCTTTCAACGGATCGGATGATGAGTTCTCCAAAACATAAATACGATGATTGTTATTGCTTCCATCATCAGCTGCAAAATACATATACCACTTATTGCCGATAAAATGCAGTTCGGGCGCCCATATTTCTTTTGAATATTTGGTATTTTTTGGTGGAAACCAAATGGTTTTTTTCTCAGCTGTTTTAAGCTCAGCCATATTTTTTGTTTTCCAGATAACCAGCCGGTCGCCCATGCTATTAGTGTAATAGTAATAACCATCCTTGTAAATACACCATGGATCGGCACCTGAAGAGAGCAATGGATTGGTAAATGTTTTAGTTTGTCCCGAAGCAGAACTGAAAATGAAAACTGTTAATATTACATTTAAAATTCTCTTCATAATTATTGGCCAGTGTATTTTTCTCAAAAATAAATTAATGGATATCTCCGGATTTATGGATTTCCTAAACTCTGCAAAAGATTTAACATTTGCAACATTGAATAACTCTTAAGGTAAATCTGAATATTTAAAAATCCAGCCCGCTAAGATCGACTACAGCAGAATCGCATACATAAGTAGGTACAATACCGGCAGCAGTAATACGGTTTTCATAATCTTTGGCAAGGGTATTACCGGTTAACACAAGTACCGTATCCAGCCCAAACTTATTTGCACCCAGGATATCGGTATTCAGCGTATCACCAACCATTACAATATCACTTTTATTGATCTGGCGGTATTCACGTATCAGATCGAATGCAAACATAAACATCTGTGAATCTGGTTTGCCAAAGCGGATAAATTGTTTGCCGACAACGCTTTCTACCATCGCAGCTATACCTCCAACAGCAATAGATACGCTACTGGCAGAAAGGGGATAGGCCCGGTCTGTATTAGCTACAATAGCGGGTATTGGTTTCTTTCGTAATAAGTTTACGGTTTTATTGAGATCTTCACACCAGTCAAAGCCCTCATCATCCAAAAATATTACCGCGCTGACCTTATCCATATTGTGTTCGTTTACCTGGCTCATGGGTAGGGTTTGCAAGCCCGACCTTTCAATATAATGAGCCGAATTTGGTGTGCCCAGGTAAGCAACAATCCCATCCTGTACTTTAAGGTCGAGATATTCCTTGGTAAGCATTCCGGATGAAACTATCCGGTCTTGCGTGATTGCCTTTAAACCCATACGATGATAGGATTCAGCTAATTGAAGCGGGCTGCGCGAAGCATCATTGGTAACTATGTAATATTCCTTTTTTTCCCGTTCGAGGTAGGCAAATGTTTTCTCAATGCCGCTCACCAAACCAGAGTAATTTTTTATAACACCAAAAGCATCAAAGAAAACTATCTTGTATTTATCAACTATTGATTTAAAGTTTTCTATATGTTTCATAGTTAGTATTTTGGTATAGCTATATCAAGTTTTACTTTAATTTATCTTTAATGCCTGAATGATCTTTTCCGCATTAAAATCCCGGTCAACAGAAGGCAAATATTTTTCAAAGGCTTCGGCTTGCAATTTTGTTGCATACTGCTCATTAAAAAAGAACTTGCCATCCTTGATGACGTAATTTAATATAAAAAAGCGATAAGCTTCTTTCAGAAAGCGTATCTCATCGGCAGTTAAGGGGTTAACTTTATGATATTCCTGCAAAAAAAGAATGAACCTTTCTTCCATTAATGTATTAATGCCATAACTGAATACTGTTCTATCGCCTATATCTGATACTACGCGGCTAAAGAAATAGAAATCCAGCACACGGTAGCTCATCCTGAACCAATCGTAATCCCATCTTGAGTACAACTCCAGATCTTTGGTGACTGAAAAATTACCAATGTTCCAGTCTATAAATACAGGTATGATCTCAAAGGATTTCATATTGTATTTTGAACGGTTCCTCAAAAACTGCTCACAATGATATTTTAATAATTCGGCTTTGATCGCCGAACCAAAGTGCTTTTCGCTTTTTTCCAGGTGCTTCTGAAGCGCATAGATATCGGTCCGCAATGTTTTGGATGATTTTGGCAGTACATTTTTTACACGCGAACAAGCCTTATGAAATTTACCTATTTGTTGACCTAATGTAATAATATGATGTTCGTCTAATCTCCGTGGCATAAGCTCGGCTATGCGCGTAGGGTTATAAAATACTACCCAGGCATCATCCTTACCCTGCCTGTGCCTGTAAATGTAAACCCTGTTATTTTTTAACAAAGATTTGGACAGTACATTTTCAAAAGGATATAACAGGTTATTACACAAGCTATGTATAATGCGATGATCTTCTTTAAAGTATTCGTACTTGCCAAAATGTGATAGTTTGGCTATAACGATATCATCATCATCAAAAGTTATTTTAAATACATGGTTGGTAGAAACCATTGCACTGATATCTTCTATATCACGAATGGTTTTGGATGCATCATAGCCCTCCCAGGCTTTTTTTAATATAAAAGGGTAGTCCATTATTATATGATCTCAAAATATCTCTTCAGTTCCCAATCTGTTACACTTTTGGCAAATTGTCTGCATTCCCATAACCTTGTTTGGGTGAAGTGTTCTACAAAGCCATCTCCAAACAACTCTTTAGCCACTTTTGAATCTTTCATGATGTTAACAGCATCAAAAAGGTTAGCTGATATCTGACCATTCTTGTTATCCAGGTAGCCATTGCCTGTTGTTGAAGGGATGTTTAATGGTAGTTTATTCTTAATTCCATACAAACCAGATGCGAGTGCAGCGGCCATCACCAGGTAAGGATTAGTATCAGAACCGGGGATTCGGGTTTCCAGCCGGGTATATGCCGGCGATGAATTAATGACCCGGAAGGCAGTAGTACGGTTTTCCACGGCCCAGGTAATGGTTGTTGGCGCCCACGCACCTTCTACCAGCCGCTTATAACTGTTGATGGTAGGGGCATACATAGGCAAAATATGCGGCAAACAATATAATTGACCGGCGAGATAATGTTTTTGCAGCTCGCTCATTTTATTTACATCATCGGCATCATAAAATAAGTTTTCCTTTTTATTCTTACTCCATAAGCTTTGATGTACATGGCCGCCACAGCCCGGCAGATTCTCATTCCACTTGGCCATAAAGCTGGCCATAATGCCATGCTGATAAGCAATCTCTTTGATAGCAGTTTTCAATAATACTGCCCTGTCGGCGGCTTCCAGAACATGATCGTGCATTATGGCTGCTTCATACACACCCGGACCAGTTTCTGTATGCAGTCCCTCTAACGGAATATTAAACTCCGATAGCAAATTGAAAATATCATAATAGAAACTGCTGTTCTCCGAGGTTTTGAGTATAGAATAACCAAACATCCCGGGGGTTAGTGTTTCCAGGTTTGTAAAGCTTTTGTCCTGTAAGCTTTGTGGTGTTTCCCTGAAGTTGAACCACTCAAACTCCTGTGCAAACTCAGGATGATAATCCATGGCCTCACATTGCTTGGCAATACGCTTCAATAAACTGCGCGGACAGGCCGGGAGATCATTTCCATCGGCTTTACTAAAATCAGCCAGGAAGAATGGGATATCATCTTCCCACGGAACGGTACGGAAGGTAGACAGATCAATCCGGCAAGGCTGATCGGGGTAGCCGGTATGCCAGCCGGTGAGTTTGATCTGATCGTTGCATACATCACTGCTATCCCAGCCAAAAACAACGTCACAAAAACCATAACCACCTTCGAGACCGTCAATAAATTTTTTATGATGGATTACTTTACCTCGCAATACGCCATCAATATCTGCAAACGCGAATTTTATCTTGTCGATCCCTTTTTCCTTTATCCAGGATATGATCTGTTGTTCATTCATTATAAGTAATACGAAAAATATAAGGGCAAGTTAGGGATAATATCGGTTATTAATAAGCCTCATGAAATACCTTAAATAAAAAACCCCCGTGGAAAATAATTCCGCGAGGGGCTGTTTAATCAATTAGGATTTATTAAAGTTTTACTGATTTTACAGTTTTAATGATACGTGCAGCAACTTTGTACGGATCTGCAGCAGAGTTTGGACGACGATCTTCCAGATAACCGCTCCAGCCTTTTTGTACAGTGTATAACGGGATACGGATAGACGCGCCACGGTCAGATACACCATAGCTATAATCATTGATAGAAGCAGTTTCATGCTTGCCGGTTAGGCGCAGGTGATTATCAGCACCATATACCTCGATGTGTTCTTTAATTACAGGGCGGAAAGCTTCGCAAACTTTCATGTAAGTTTCTTTGCTGGCCGCTGTCCTTAACAAACCGTTTGAGAAGTTGGCATGCATACCTGAACCATTCCAATCCAGAGCACCCAATGGTTTGCAATGCCAGTTGATGGATACGCCATAGCTTTCACCAATTCTTTCTAATAAATAACGGGCTACCCAAATCTGGTCGCCTGCTTCTTTAGCGCCTTTGGCAAATATCTGGAATTCCCATTGTCCGGCTGCAACTTCAGCGTTGATGCCTTCTACATTCAACCCGGCTTCAAGACAAACATCAAGGTGTTCTTCAACTATTTCCCTGCCATAAGCATTTTTGGCACCAACTGAGCAATAATAAGGACCTTGTGGTGCAGGGTAGCCATTTATAGGGAATCCAAGCGGTTTATCGGTTTCTACATCCCACAGGAAATATTCCTGCTCAAAACCAAACCAAAAATCGTTATCATCATCTTCAATCAAAGCACGACCATTTGATTCATGTGGTTTGCCTGTGGAGTCAAGCACTTCGCACATTACTAAATAACCGTCTTTTCTCTGGGGGTCAGCACAAATGTAAACTGGTTTTAAAACACAATCAGAAGATCCGCCTGGTGCCTGTTCGGTTGATGAACCATCAAAGCTCCAATTAGGACAATCTTCTAATTTACCACTGAAATCACCTTCAATTTTTGTTTTGCTACGAAGGCTTTGTGTCGGTTTATAACCATCAAGCCAAATGTACTCTAGTTTTGCCATTGTTTAGTTGT
>JBEHXM010000090.1:0-22433 GCA_048498695.1 Bacteroidota bacterium | reverse complement strand
ATTGCTTCGTACCCTGCCTGCCGGCAGGCAGGCTCGCAATGACGCGCGGGGTTTTTAATCATGGTAATCCTTTAATCAATTTAATCATAGTTCAGACAAAAGCGTTAGTGATGGCAGCGGATACCGGCCTGTGGCTAATGCCGGCGCAGTATGAGCGTACAGCACGGCCACGTTGCAAACGGGGAAACGCCCTGAAAAACATCGCGGTCATTGATTTGCCTGTGTAGAGGTTGCTTCGTTCCTCGCAATGACGGCATAGAAAACCCTCTCCCTACACTTAGGGAGAGATGTCGAGCATAGCGATGACAGAGAGGGTAAAAACTGGATGCCCGGATAAAATACCACACTTTTTGATGAGTATTTTCCATCTGCAAGTGTTTAATAAAATACTTAATTTGCCACAACCAATTTAACCCGGTGCCGGTGTGTTTCCGCTCTGCCAACAGATGCCGCATACCCTCATCGGCTTAATACTTTTCTTTCTAATAATTAAAAAATTGTCATGAACAAAAAATCGATCTTGAAGGGTTTAGGCATGGGCCTTAGCCTGCTATTATTAATGGGCTTTAACCAGGCTGATGCACAGGTGAAGGATGACGGCTGGAAACAGCTTTTTGACGGTAAGGACCTTAACGGCTGGAAACAGGTAGGCCCCGGCAAACATTATGTTGAAGGTGGCACTATCCGCAGTCATGGTGGTATGGGTTTACTGTACTACACAGGCGGCAAGCTGAGTAACTGCACCATTAAGGTGGTTTACCAGATGCAGAAGTTCAACAGCAACTCGGGTGTATTTATCCGCATCCCTATTGAGCCGCGCGAGGAGTGGATGCCGGTATTTTATGGCTATGAGGTGCAGATAGATAATCACCCTGAAACTTCAAAAGAAGATGAATACCACGTTACCGGCACTTTATATTCGTTAACCAAGCCTTTGGCTAAACCGGGCAAACCGGGCCCTGAATGGAACACGATGGAGATCACGCTGGATGGTCCGCGTACCATTGTTACCGTGAACGGCCAAAAGGTAACCGACTACAAAGAAGGCGACCCTACCCCTGCCCGCAAATTTGATTTTGAGCCATACCGTGGCTTAAGGCCAAACAGCGGCTGGTTCGGCTTGCAGAATCATGGTAATGATGATATCGTTTATTTTAAAGAGGTTGCTGTAAAACCATTAACTAAATAGTAATTCCTATGGAAAATACGGACGGACAAACACCTGCCGCCAATGGCATCAGCAGGAAAGATTTTATCAAAAAGGCAGCCATAGCTACTGCCGGATTTTATATTGTGCCGCGCTATGTATTGGGCAAGGGCTACACTGCGCCCAGCGATAAGCTGTACATTGCTGCCGTAGGTTGCAGCGGCGAGGCCGAAAACGACATACACCACTATGCTACCGCACCAAAAAAGAATGCCGAAATAGCCTTTTTATGCGATGTGGACGACAGGGGCGCAGCACCGCGAAGAAAGGAATTCCCGAAAGCCAAGTTTTACCACGACTGGCGCGAGATGTTTGAGAAAGAGAGCAAGCATTTTGATGCCGTTACCGTAGCCATACCCGATCACAATCACGCCATTGTGGGCCTCAGCGCCATGCAGCTGCACAAACACCTGTACCTGCAAAAGCCGTTGACGCACGATATCTGGGAAGCAAGGTTATTGACCGAAGCATCTAAAAAATACAACGTAGTAACCCAAATGGGCGATCAGGGTTCATCCTGCGAGGGCATGCGAACTATGAGGGAATGGTTTGAAGCCGGGCTGATCGGCGATATCCAAAAGGTATATTGCTGGACAGACAGGCCCGTATGGCCGCAGGGCATATCATGGCCCACTACTAAAGTACCTGTCCCCAAAGAACTGAACTGGGACCTGTGGCTGGGTACAGCACAGGAAACCAACTATATCGAGAATCTGGTACCATTTAACTGGCGCGGCTGGTGGCAGTTTGGTACAGGCGCCTTAGGCGATATGGGTTGCCATATTATGGGGCCGCCGTTCAAGCTGTTAGGCTTAGGCTATCCTACCGAGGTATCGGGCAGTGCCAGCACGGTTTACAAGGGGATCTTCAAAGAAGGTGTTTATCCTGAAAGCGGACCGGTATCAAGCTCTATCAAGTTCAAATTTAAACAGCAGAACGGTAAAGACCTCGACCTGTACTGGATGGATGGCGGCATTACGCCTGAACGCCTGACCGAGCTTGACCCTGATGTGAACCAGAACGAAGCATTGGGCGATATCCCAAGCGAAAATGATTTTGAAGGATGTACGCTCTTTATCGGCACCAAAGGAAAGGTATCCTGCGGATGGGGCGGCAGTCACCCGAGACTGTTACCATTATCCCTCAATAAGGATGTGAACATTCCCAAGAAATATCCCCGTGTGGAGGGTGACATGGATGGTCACTGGTGGCAGTGGGTAGATGCCAGCATAGCCGGAGCAGGTAAAATGGAAGTTGATTCGCCATTTGTGGGCTATGCAGGTCCGCTGACTGAAACCGTGCTGATGGGTAACCTGTTGCTCCGCACCTTTGACATCCAGGAAAAAATAAAACGTAACGACCCGGTTTACGGTAATATGGAAGGCCTCAAATTCAGCGGCAGGTACAAGGCCCTGCAATGGGACGGTGCCAACATGAAAGTAACCAATTACGAACCCGCCAACCAGTTCATCAAACGGGAATACCGCAAAGGCTGGGGTGAGTTGAAAATGTAATACTAAATCCAACACGTCATTGCGAGCGATAGCGTGGCAATCTCTACATAAGCAGATCGATAAGGCTTTTATTACCGCTCTGTATAGCATAGAGATTGCTTCGTACCTCGCAATGACGTTTTTTTTGAGTCTCCCTCTGCTTACGGACGGACAAACCTCTCTCCCCGCACTCTAAAAATTCAGATTTTCTACAGAATGTTTATGTATTTAGCATAATACCATAAAAACCTGTTCTAATTACTAACCAAAAATTAAATTATTCTCTTACCTGTTTATATTGTTTAAATAAACCGGACATAATATTGAAACAAACAACGTTACAATTATTTTTTAAGAAAAAAATAGCACTATAATTCAACCAAAACCATTATATTTATCATCCAATACTAAACTCTTGAACAAGCCTGCACATTTTAGAACCTTTGATACCAGGATGAAGCAACTTGGTGCAAAAATTCACAAATCAGAATTTTTTGCTTCAGAACTTATCCGGGCATTTATCTCGCACAGGCCCAAAATGAAAATATTATTCTCAGCAACATCTGACAGGGAGCATAACATCCGTAAAGGTTTCAGGTTTCTTTCACATCAACTTACTTTTGCTGCCTTTACACCTGAAACTATTATGGCGCATGATATGGTGATACCATTAACCATGGAGGACCTCAGGATCTTAACGCAACATCGTCAGCTGATCAAAAACAATCCTATACCCATACCGTCAACGGAAGTGATAAACATTTGTGATGATAAGTATTTATTCGGCAAAACATTGATCGAAAAGGGGTTTGGGCACCTGGTACCAAATATAGGAAACGATCTGCCCTACCCTTACATGCTGAAGAAAAAGATAGCGCACAGCGGCGATAATTGCTATATCATTTCAAACAGCGAACAGGAGCATAAATTTAAAGAGGTTTTAAAGAACAGGGATTATTTTTGCCAGCAGATAGTGAGCGGAAAAAATGAATATGCCGCACATATTGTGTTCAAGGACCATAAGATCATATCCAGCATCAATACCAAGTATATTTTCCCGGGTGATGAGTTTGTTAAAGGGAAAGACCAGTTTATTTGCACCACACTTGCCGAATGCCCATACCTGGATACCTTTGCTGCTGTGCTGGATGCGATAGGTTTCGAGGGGCTTTGCTGTTTCAACTACAAAGTAATTGACGACAATCCTTACCTGCTCGAAATTAATCCAAGATTCGGCGGAAGCCTTAGTTCATTCTTCTTCTCGTTTATCAGGCAGTTAAAATTTGAAGAGCGCGTACATATCTCTCACCGTATAAAATCTCTTTTTGCCGACAGGAATATACGCAAGGCGGGGTAATCAAACCTGATTTTCTTACTTAGTTACGGACGGACAAAATAATAACAACCGTGTCATTTCGACGGGTTTGCGATGTGGACGTGCGCAAGGAGAAATCTTATACAAGCGACAAGCCCCTTGCAGATCGCATAAGATTTCTCCTCACCGCCAACCCTTATATCCCTGCGATGGCTCGTCGAAATGACATGGGCGTTTTAGGTCTTTCCGCGCTTTCACCTTTTCGCTTAGTTACGGACGGACAAAATAATAATGCCCATGTCATTTCGATGGGTCTGCGATGCGGTATGCGCAAGGAGAAATCTTATACAAGTGACAAGCACCGTTGCAGATCGCATAAGATTTCTCCTCACCGCCAACCCTTATATCCCTGCGATGGCTCGTCGAAATGACATTGGCGTTTTAGGGCTTTCTGCTTTGGTCTTTCCGCTTTAACCTTTCTGCTTTAACCTTTCTGCTTTACCCTATTTAGCAGCAGGCAGTATCACCCATCTGTTCACCGTGTTGTATGGCGCCTCAATACAAACCTTGTAAAAAGATGAAGGCATATTTTTAACGGGGATCAATGCATGGCCATCTTCTACCGGCACTTCTGCAAGTAGCTGATAATCATCGGCTTTCCCTTCTTTATAATTATTAGATGCGGCTACCCATATTTTTACCTTCCCTTTAGGGTCAAGCACCTTCCATGATACATCCAGGTTGCCTTCAACATAATTAGCCTGCGGCATAGCAACCGATACCGGCCCGATAAGCGAAGTACCATCCATTTCCCTTAACTGTTCATTAGGGATGCTGATATTCATAAACCGGGTGATTGACGGGGTAATGTCAACAATGCCGGGCGTATAGTAACGCGCATAATCATTCAGCGGATGATAATTGGTTACCATCCAGGTATTGCGCTGCCTTGCTGATTGGCCGCCATGATTTTTGCCTGTTTGTTCGTCACGGCCATGATCGGTAGTGATAAATATTACCCAGTCCTCATTGTTATGCTTTTCGCGGTATTGTATGGCTTGCCAGATACGTCCTACCTGGTTATCCATCTTTTCAATAGCATCATAGTATTGCGGACTGTCGCCATGTGCATGTCCCATATCATCGGTATATTCCAGGTATACCCAGCTCAGGTCGGGTGCTTTATCCTTGATACAGGCAGCAGCCGAGTTGGCAACATGCTCATCTATCAGGTGCATGTAGTCGCCCGCTTTATCATGCGGAAATTTTACGGTATCCAGTTCATAGCCGTCAAAGGCATAATCCACCTTTAAATTACCGGTTTGCGGCAAGTCCTCGCCGATCAGCTTGGTGCGGTTATCGGTCCAGCTGGAAAACACGGCAGTCTTTTTAGCCGGATCAGCATTCTTCACCATACGGAAGATGGTCCAGTAATTATAATTGGGCGCTTTAATATCATTATCCCATACATTGTGCTTGTTTACCCAGGTGCTGGTAAGCAGGTTGTTATAGCCATTGGCCGATATGGTGGGGGTTTGAGAATAACCACCCTTCTCGCCGCCAACATAAGCCCTCAGGTATTTACCCTCATGAGCGATAGCTTTTAAGTTGGGTGTATTCAATTTCTCGATCACATCAGCAGGGATGCCATCGGCGATGATGAATACTGCTTTTTTAACCTTGTTTTGTGCCACGCCGTTAAGGGCTATCAGCATTAACATTAAAAAGGGTAATCTTATTTTATGCATATTAAATTGTTTAAAACGCCGTAAAAGTAAAGGGCAAAATCATTGAATGCATTAACAAATTGTTATTTAATTGAACCCTGTGCGGACGGACAAATACAATTAATTGTCATGTTGAACGCAGTGAAACATCTTCTTCGACTTGCATATTCGCCATGCATATAGGAGAAGATACTTCGCTATGCTCAGCATGACAAGAGTGTAATATCAATATGTATACACCACATATCCCCAGGGCTCTATCTTCCATGGCTTACCGTTCAACGGCTCATTGGTATACATAAACACGTTGTAAGGTTTGCCTTGCAGGCTTTTATCGCTGATGGTAATAGTTTGCTCTTTTGCCGACAGGTTAAGGATCACCAATACCTTTTTCCCGGCTTTTTCTCTTACATAGGCGTACACGGCTTTATCGTCACCCGCATGTATCTTGCGGAATGAAGCATCGGATGCCAGCGCCGCATTATGCGTACGCAGGTTAAGCAGTGTTTTATAGAATTTAGCACGGCCATACTTGCCAAACTTAATAGGGTCTTTTTCAAAGAATTGTATAGGGCGCAATACCGGCTCCTCCTGCCCGCTGTAAATGAGCGGGACACTGTGATACATAGTTAAAGTGAACACGGCAAAAGGCGCGTGTGAAGCACCGGGGAACACACCATAATCGGCCTTGTTCCAGCTATTTTCATCGTGGTTGCTGGTGAAGTAAAGCTCCAGCGCATTTTTAGGGTAATCTTTATCATACTTTGCCTTGATGCTATCCAGTGCAGTAGCCGGGCGTTTTCCCTTAGCCACATCCCCCATGGTGTGGAACATCTCCCAGGGATAAGTGGCATCAAAACCGCTGGGGTGCAGGTAGGTTTTATCACCTTCGGCCAAAAAGAAAAGGTTGCGGCCTTTATTCAGCTGCATGAGGCATTTTTTCCAGAACGGGCCGGGAACATTCCAGGCCACATCACAACGGAAGCCGTCAATGTTGGCGTTGGTCAGCCAGAATTTCATGGCATTGATCATGCTATCCTGCATGGTCACATTCTTATAGTCCAGCTGGCGGGTATCGGCCCAGTCGTAAGCTACCGCAGGCTTGCCATTTTTATCTTTCACATAAAAATCAGGGTGCTTTTTGATCCATACATGGTCGGCACCGGTATGGTTGGGTACCCAGTCGATAATTACCTTCATCCCTAATTTATGAGCCTGTGCTACCACACTTTTAAAACCCTTCAGCGTACCAAATTCAGGGTTAATGGTGGTATAATTTGATACTGCATAATAACTGCCTAAAGTGCCCTTTCTATCCAACTTACTGATGGGATTGATTGGCATGAACCACAGGGTTTGAACGCCCATGTCCTTCAAGCGATTGAGGCTTTGGGCGAATGCCTTAAAAGTGCCTTCTTTGGTATATTGGCGCACATTTACCTCATATACATTGCCCTGCATTATCCAGGCCGGGTGCCCGTCGATTGTCTGTGAGATTACGGACGGACAAATCCATAGCAATACCAGTGTGAGGATGAAAAGCTTTTTCATTTATTTATAATTGGTTTGAGGGATAAATATAAACATAGCATCAAACTTTAGTGGTATATTTCGCTTTCAGATAACTGATCGTTCGTGTTAATGATATAATCAAAACCTATGGAAGCCTATAATGACCTCAAACTTGCCGTACTGATAGATGCCGACAATGTACCTTATGCTAACGTGAAGGAGATGTTTGAGGAGATTGCCAAGTATGGCACACCCACCTTCAAAAGGATTTATGCCGATTGGACAAAGCCAACCGTATCGGGCTGGAAGAATGTGCTGCTGGAAAATGCCATCACGCCTATACAACAGTACAGCTACTCGGTAGGCAAAAATGCATCAGACAGTGCATTGATCATTGATGCGATGGACATTTTATACACCGGAAAGGTGGATGGCTTTTGCATCGTATCCAGCGACAGCGACTTTACCCGCCTGGCTACAAGGCTAAGGGAGGCAGGCATGAAAGTGATCGGTATAGGTGAAAAGAAAACGCTGAACCCTTTTATCACCGCCTGCGATAAGTTTATTTATATCGAGATACTTAAAAAAGGCAAAGCTGCACATCCTGAAAATAACAATAAGGAAATCTCCAAAAACGAGTTGGTTAGTGCAAACCGGCCTTTGAACAAAATAGACCCGGAGATCATCGGGATCATATCAGACAGTTTAGATGACCTTGCAGATGAAAATGGCTGGACCTACTTAGGCGACCTGGGCAGCCTCATCATCAAAAAGAAACCCGATTTTGACCCGCGTAATTATGGCTTCCCAAAAATGTCGCCCATGATCAGGAGCATCAGCCAGTTTGAGATAGACGAGCGCGATACCGGCAAAAAGAATGTAAAGCACATTTACATCAGGAAGAAATAACATCCGATATTAGACATTCCGTGCAGCCAATAGTCCGCCATAGGTAGCTAAAATACCCAATGCAACACTGCCAATGGTGTAGGCTAAGAAAAGAAATATACGCTTTTCGTCTATCAGGGTTAAATTCTCAAATGAAAAAGTAGAAAAAGTGGTAAACCCTCCGCAAAGGCCGGTAACCAAAAACAGACGCCATTGCAGGCCTGTTGTGTCATACCGTTCAGTATAAAAAACAAAAAAGCCTATAAAAAAACACCCTATAATGTTTACCAGGAAGGTACCATAAGGAAAAGGAGATGTTACTATACTGTCTGTAAAACGATACACGATATATCGCAGTGCGCTCCCTAAACCTCCGCCAATAAATACTAAAAGCAAATTTTTCATAGCTATCGCGTTTAATATTTGATAGTTTTGAAGATAGTCAATTTCATGATCTGTCCCCCCTGATTTTTTCTTTGTACCGGGCCACACGATAATTCGTCAATCTTCTTCTTCGCTTTATGGATTGGCCTATAGAAGTTTCAGTAGCATAATTGAGATCAAATATTTTAGGAATGGCTATGCGCTGTGAACTGTAAATACCCGAATGCACACTGAAAAAATAGGCCGTAAAACAGGCAATGGCAAAATATATGGCATGTTCGCCGCCAAATAATTCAACTCCCATAAAAGTACAGGCAAGAGGTGTATTGGTAGCACCCGCAAAAACAGCTATGAAGCCTAAAGCTGCAAATAGCCCTACAGGTGCATTCAGCAACTGTGAAAGTGTATTGCCTAATGTTGCACCAATATAGAATAGCGGCGTTACTTCTCCCCCTTTAAAGCCGGTACCGAGAGTTATCGTTGTATAAATAGTTTTCCATAACCAGCTCCAGGTATCAGCCCCGCCTGCATGAAAAGCGGACGTAAGAGTAACTGAATTGGGAAATTGTGCATTAACACCAAGACTCAAATAATCCTGTCTGCCTAGAAGTAAAGTTAAGCCAATAATTACAGCCCCGCCGGTCGCAGGTATCAGCCAGGCGGTTTTGATCAGGCGCAATGACAAATTTTTAACACCGTGTGCCATCCCGGCAAACACATAACTGGTAAGGCCAAATAAAATGGATGCGAAGATGATCTTTGCCAGCAAAAAATAATCGAAATGAATAGAATTAAATGCAAATGGAGGTTTGGTAATAAAGCTGTCGATATGATAAACAGTATGATGAATCCCTAATAAGGCAACAGTTTGATCGGCAAAAATACTGGCAATTAGGCAGGGAATTATGGCATCATATTGTAAACGGCCTATAGTCAGTACCTCGATAGCAAAGATGGTTCCGGCCAAAGGAGTGCCAAATACCGCACCAAAGCCTGCAGCTACGCCTGCCATTAAAACAGTACGGAAATCAATTTCATTCAGTTTAAATAACCTGCCAAAAAAGCCGGCAATACTACCGCCTATTTGTACAGCTGTTCCCTCGCGACCGGCAGATCCACCAAATAAGTGTGTAAAAACGGTTGCCCCCAAAACCAGCGGAGCCATGCGTTTGGGAATCCCCCCGCCCGGTTCATGTATCTCATCCATGATCAGGTTATTGCCCTTTTCAGATGATTTCCCGTAAAGTTTATAAACAATATGGATCACAATACCCGCCACCGGCAATAAATATAGCAGCCAGGTGTGTGCAAAGCGGAAATAGATGGCCAGGTTAAGCAGCCACAGGAACAACGCAACTACGCTGCCAATGCTAATTGCTACAGGGATGGTCAGCAATGTCCATCGCAGCAAATGATTAAATACCAAAAAATATGGAGACTTAAATAATTGGGAATGCCCTAACCGTTTCATACCTATGAAATAAAAATATTAAACTTATTTCGTAGGCGCCATCAGACCTGCCGCAGCAGGACGGTTCAAATAGGTGGACCACCATCACCTTGTGATGCAATTATACGCAAAAAATAAGAATTAGTTAAAACCATCAATTAAAAACCTACTACACTTTTAGTTTTGAAAACTATTTATATATCTTTAGTTCAACCAAATAACCTCATTCATGGAAACTCAGAACAAATTATGGCGTGCCTTTTTTGCAATAGGGCTTATGGCTATCGCTATTCAGCAATTCCCCTGGCACGATTTCAGGCCTGTCATGATGCCACCCGGCTATCCAACATGGCTTGTACCCCGCTTTGTATGGGTTTGTATATTCAGCGCTGCTGTTATAGCCGCCTGTGCTGCTATCTTATTTAATATAAAAGCAAAGGCTGCATCGCTTATTTTAGGTGTAGGGTTGCTTTTGATGGTGATCGTATTTCAGTTATCCGGACAAGCTTACCCTACTCACTTAGGTTCGTGGACGGACGCTTTTAAGGAACTTGCCTTGAGCGGTGGCGCCTTTGTGGTAGCAGGCTCATTAGTGCAGCCGGGCTACTCGTCGGTAATGGAAAAGTTCATCCCGGCAGGCAAATACTTCTTTGCCATCACCATGACGGTTTTTGGCTACATGCACTTTCTCTATCCCGATTTTGTGGCTACACTGGTTCCTAACTGGATACCTGGCCATCTCTTCTGGACCTACTTTGCTGCCGTAGCGCTAATGGCAGGCGGGCTGGGTATCATCCTAAACATCAAACGGCGCTTAGCAGCTAACCTGTTGGGTATCATGATCTTTTTATGGCTGATCATACTGCATATCCCAAGAGGTATTGAATATCCTCTTACCAACAATGGCAACGAGTGGACCAGCGTATTTGAAGCTTTGGCATTCAGTGGAATTGCATTTTTGATAGCAGGAAGGCAGGATAAAAAGAAATTTTGATAATTTAGGGCATGAAATATCTGCTCATCTTCCTGCTTTTGCCGTTTGTTACACAGGCACAAAGTGTTACCAATCAAAATGTATTTGATACGATCCCATTTATCCCGGAGCATACGCCACAAAGGATAAAACAGTTTGAGAAAGAACCCGTTGTAACCGGGAAGATCATGTTCCTGGGTAACAGCATCACTGAAATGGGCAATTGGAGAAAAGTACTGAATGATACCACTGTGATCAACCGCGGTATTGGCGGCGATATTACTTATGGTGTACTCAGGCGGATAAAAGATATAACCGATCGTAAGCCCTCTAAAATATTTATTCTGTTGGGCATTAATGATATTGGCAAGGATATACCCGATGCTGTAATAGCCGACAACTACCTGAAAATTGTAAACGAGATACACAACAAATGCCCCGAAACAAAGGTGTATGTGCAAAGTGTATTGCCTATAAATTCTACCATACCCCACTTCCCGCAACACTACGATAAGGAGGAGCATGTATTGGCTGTAAACAAGCTGTTAAAGGCGAATGCGCAAAAAGGCAACTATACATTTGTCGACATTTTTCACCTGTTTTTGGATGCCGACCAGCGCCTGCAAAGCCAATATACTTATGAGGGATTGCATTTAAAACCACCTGCTTATGATATATGGGTGGCTTACTTAAAGAAACAGGGTTATTTGTAACAAAAACTACCTTCACAGGTCTTAATTAAAAAATAAGGTTATGACAAAGGAATCATTTTCAATTCACGGCGAAAACCTGCTTAAGAAAGTTAAGGAACTGATTGAGGAAGGTAACGTAAGGAAGATCACTATACATGATAAAGCTGGTAAAGAGCTGGCATCATTCCCGCTAACTGTTGGCGTAGTAGGCGCACTGATATTGCCTATGCTGGCTGCAGTTGGTGCTTTGGCCGCCCTGATCACCGAATGTACCATTACAGTCGAACGGGACGACGAACCTGATAACGATATACATAAAAACGACCCTGCATCCTAATACAGGGTCGTTCCTTTTATCCCGAAAATCAATTTATAAAGCAGGCTGCATCCCTGTTCCAATACCTATCCTGTTCCAGGCATTAATAATTACCCCGGCCATGATCACTTGTGATAAGTAGGATTTTCCGAGCAACTGCTCAGCTTCTTCCATCGTTTTTTCTGTTACCCCATGTTTAATGTTGGTAATCTCTTCGGTCACCGCTAAAATAGCACGTTCTTCGGGTGTAAAAAATGGCGTTTCCCTCCAGGCGTTCAATGCATAAATACGTTGTTCTGTTTCCCCAATTGCACGGGCATCTTTGGTGTGCATGTTGATACAGTAAGCGCAGCCATTGATCTGTGACGCACGTATCCTGATCATTTCAGAATGTTTTTTATCCAGGCTGCTGTTATCTAAATAATTTTCAAGGCCCATCATAGCTTCATATGCTTTAGCCTCTACTGTGATTTTTTTGCTCATGACTTTTGTGATTTATTTACACTACAAAGTTGCCCGGTTGGAGCGATAAAAAAGTTAATCCTGATTAATAAAAGCTGTGGATTTAGAGTCAAGAATTAAGAGCCAAGAATCAAGATGAAGAAGCAGAGGACTGTCAGTATATTAGCTCTTAAACTAAATCTTGGATCTTGATTCTCGGTTCTTGGATCTTTTTTATCTTGGTTTTTGATTCTTGGCTCCTGGCTCTCGTTTCCCGCGTATCTTACTCAAAAATTGCGGTGTAAAACCAAGGTACGAGGCCAGCATGTATTGCGGTATGCGCTGCATAAAGCCAGGAAACAGGGCAACAAACTCCCGGTAACGTTCTTCATCGGTCTGATCGCGGAAATATTCGATCCGGCGCATGGTTGCGGTATGTGTCTTTTGCAGGATGATCCGGAAATAGCGTTCCATTTTCGGCACTTTCAGCAATAATTCTTCGTAATCATTTTTACTGATGCTCACCAGTTCGGCATCTTCAATAGCCTGCACATAATAATTGGAAGGCTTACCGGTTTCGAGGCTGCTCAGGTCCGTTATCCACCAATTTTCCAACCCGAATTGTGTTATCTGTTCCTGCCCGCTGCGGTTAAAAAAATACAGGCGCATACAGCCTTTACTTACAAAATAATTGGCCCTGCAAATGTCACCAGGCTGTAATACAAATTGTTTTTTCTTTAGTGCGATCACATTAACGCTTTCGCAAACCTGTTCGGCCTCATCCTCATTCAGATTGACGAATTTGTTGATGTGGGCGATGAGGTTGTCTTTCATAAGCAGGAGCAAATATAAGCGATTTGTTATTGGACTAACACTGCTAGCTCTGCTATCGGCTCCCGTATGCGTTAGCGTTTGTTGTAGTTTGCTTCGAAGTTCTCGTATATTCTTTGCAATTGGATTTGTTGAGTTTCAGTGATATCTGTTTTGGAATCGCATAACAATTCTTTTATTATATAATATTCATCAAGGTTCGCAATCCTTCCTTTTTTTAGAACCTTTTGATGTATGTCTTTCACAATGGAAACGAGTTGCCTGAATCCAGGAAGTCCCCGATTAATTAAGCAGTTTTCAATCTCATTTTTAACATTAGCCGGTTGATCCATTAACATAGTAATAGAGTCTAATATCCCAGTTTTTAACCCTTTTTTTGCTAATGATTTACTTCTTTTTTCCCAGCTATTGAGGACAGCTATAGGTGAATAGCTCTCATCATCATATTTAAATCCATTGAGTGTTTCGGTAAAACTCCACAAGACATCATAAATATCCTTGTAATGATCATAATTATCGTTCGTTATTTTTAGCATAATTTAACGTTTGAATTATTTCCGGACATGGTTATCTGTGCTTTTGGTTGGCTCTATTTACGCCACCGGCTCAAGGACTAACTATTTTTTTAATAATATAAACAATTAGAATAATTAATAAAACTGCCCCTATAACTAAAGAAGCCATTGTTCTTACTTGTTGATAGGAATAACCCCCATCTTCTTGTGGGTCGAAATAATGGTTGATATAATATTTGAATTTTTTAAATAGAAAGGCAGCTAATTTCATTTGCAATAAGGTTTGACTAAAGATAGAGTTTTAGTAGGTGGATTTGAAATCTTTGCTACGGAATCGTTACTTCAATCATTTATGCTTTCTTACTCACATTTCCTAATTTAGTTCTATGAAGATATTTACCAAAACCATCGCATTAGGCTGCTCCATGGCCCTCCTGCTTTGCAGCAATGCAAGCTTTGCACAAACGTCTGTTGTAGACCAGATCGTAAAAGAAGAAACGGATAATTCGCAGTTGGAAAAATTAGCGCATGAACTGTTTGACGGTGTAGGGCCACGCTTGGTCGGTTCACCGCAAATGATGAAGGCACATGACTGGGCCGTAGCCAAATACACCGGCTGGGGAATACCCGCACATAACGAAAAATGGGGCGAATGGCGCGGCTGGGAACGCGGCATATCGCATATCGATATGGTTTACCCGAGGGTAAAAAGCCTGGAAGGTACCCAATTAGCCTGGAGCCCGGGCATGGGCAAAAAGACCGCCACTGCCGAACTGGTCATCCTGCCCGATCTCGCGGATTCCAACGCTTTTAAAGCCTGGCTGCCTGCCGTAAAAGGTAAATTTGTAATGATCAGCATGAACCAGCCTACCGGCAGGCCTGATTATAACTGGCAGGAGTTTGCAACCAAAGAGTCTTTCGAGAAAATGAAAAAAGAACGAACTGCACAAACCGAAGCGTGGCGTGAACGCATCCGCAAAACGGGTTATACTACACGCACACTACCGGTAGCTCTTGAGGATGCGGGTGCAGTGGGAATTGTGACCTGTAACTGGTCGAACGGGTTTGGGGTGGATAAAATATTTGGCGCCTACACAAAGAAAGTACCTACCATTGATATTGCTTTAGAAGATTACGGCATGCTGTATCGTTTAACAGAATCAGGTGATAAGCCACAGATCAGTGTACATACCGAGTCGAAAGAACTGGGTGTAGTGCCTACTTTTAATACCATTGCCGAGATCAAAGGTTCTGAGAAACCTAATGAATACGTGATCCTGTCCGCTCACTTTGATAGCTGGGATGGTGGCACAGGCGCTACCGATAACGGAACCGGCACTTTAACCATGATGGAAGCTATGCGCATCCTCAAAAAGATATATCCTAATCCAAAACGTACTATCATTGTTGGTCATTGGGGAAGTGAGGAAGAAGGTCTGAATGGTTCAAGGGCATTTGTTGAAGATCATCCAGATATAGTAAAAAATATACAGGCGGTATTTAACCAGGATAATGGCACCGGGCGGGTGGTAGATGTATCGGGACAAGGTTTTTTAAATTCATACGAGTACCTCACCCGCTGGTTATCCAAAGTACCGGCTGACATCAGGGAGCAGATCAAAACCAATTTTCCGGGAGCGCCAGGACGTGGCGGGTCCGACTTTGCATCTTTTGTAGCTGCGGGTGCACCGGCGTTTTCGCTAAGTTCAACAAGCTGGTCGTACGGCATTTACACCTGGCATACTAACCGCGATACTTATGACAAGATTGTGTTTGATGATCTGCGTAGCAATGCCATTTTGGCGGCCATCATGGCTTATGAGGCCTGCGAAGATCCAACTACTACCTCTCGTGAGAAAAGCGTATTGCCACCCAACGCCAAAACAGGTGAACCCGCTAAATGGCCAGACCCTGTAAAACCGAACAGGCATGGTGGTTTAGATAAATAATTTAATCGTATGTTAATATCCCTCTCCCGCGGAGAGGGATTTAAGATGAGGCTGTTTTAAAGCCCGGAATCCAAAGCCGCGGCCGTCAGCGCACTCACTTCTCCATCAGGATTTAAACCGGCAGAATCCTGGAACAATTTGACAGCATTAAAGGTCATTTCGCCAAAAATATTATCCACTCCACCGGTATCAAAGCCGCGCCGGTTTAATGCAGCCTGTATCTTCCCTACTTCGGTCGATACCATGTAAGGATTTGTCAGCCGGTGTATGATGATGGATGGCGGCCTGAAAGGCAATATCGGGTTAGGATTATAAGTTACTCCCGGTACCAACACACCCATATCCCAGCGCCTGCCGTCGACCACCGAATTGGTGATGCCATCTTCCCTGCCATGCGCCTCAACTGTGCCCCCGTTTCCATCTGAGATCGCAATATGCCCTACCGCACCATTACCTGCTAAACGTAAAATAGCAGCACCAGGGGTTGATTTAGCCTCTTCAATAGTAATGATCTGCCCTAATGTATTAGCGTCGCGGCTCCAATGGGCGGCATAGTCTGCAAATGAATCACATCCATACAGTACACTTGCGGCCTGGTAATAAATCCATGATACAAACTCAGCATCATCCCACGGACCTTTGTAACTGGCATCGTCTTTAGGCACTAATGTACCTAATACATAAGGCTCGCCTACATGCTGATCACCCAATAAAACTATGTCGTCGCCGGTCATTAACTTTATTCCTGTTCAATAAAATTACGCAATAATAATAAAATATGTGATGGGAATATTTTTGGCTGAACAGGATTAGAAGATGAATAGATTATGCAGGATTATAAAATCCTGTTTTCATTCAACATTCGAAATTAAAAATTCGATATTCGATATTGAGTTATCTCAGCTCAATATATCCGATATCTCCTCAAAACCCTTTTCCCGTGCCAGGTCTGCCGGTAGTTTTCCGCCTTCCATACGGATATTAGTTTCAGCACCTTTCTCGAGGAGTAAAATAAGCAATTCCAGGTTGCCGCTTTGTGCGGCAGAATGCAATGGAGTGGCGCCGGCCTGTTGTTTTACATTTACCTGTGCGCCGTTCTCCAACAGCATACGCACAATGTCATTGTAATTACCGGCTACTGCCGAATGAATAGGATAAACCTGGAAACCATTTTTTGACGGCAGGTTTACATCAGCCCCTTTTAGCACAAGATAGCGTGCCACCTCAGACTGCCCGAAATAACAGGCCAGCCCGAGCGGTGTAAAACCATCATCAGCATAATCATTTACAGCATCAGGACGCTGGCTAAGCAGGTAAGCCACAATATCGAATTTCCCGGCGGCCGAGGCTTCAAATAAATTGATCTCATCTACATATTTCAGCAGCACATCGGTTACCTGTGGCTTTTTATAGTAACAGGATAACATCAGCGGAGAAACATTGAGGGAAGTTTTTGCTTTTGCCAACGCAGGGTCGCGCAGCAGCAGGTCGTTCAGCCTGTGCAGATCGGCGGCAGCAATGAATTCTTCCAGTTTTTCGACGCCCATAGTTCAATAATACTAAAATTTTAAATCAGACAGGCAGGTGTTGGTAAATTGATAAAAGTTGATAATTTGACTACCCTCCTTCCCCCTCTTTGCTTCGCAAAGAGGGGATGTTTTATAATTTTGATTTCAATCCCTCTTTCCGCACAGCGGAGAGAGGGTGGTCGAGCGAAGCAATGACCGGGTGAGTCCAATAAAAAATTAAAAATCATCCCTCATATTTCTTTAATCTATTAACTTTATATTTGCGTTTCAACGCTGTAATGTAAGGATGCCGATCAAAGGGAACCAGTTTAAATCAAATACTTTAAAGGACGATAATAAATCCGACCGGTCGTCGACGAAAGGCGAACGGGAGAGGCCTGCCAAACAAAAGCAGGTGAGTACGCCCCGGTTCGCGCTGAGCGATGGGCGCTATGCCAAGATAGCCGGGCTGTTCCTGTTGGTGATGTCGGTATTTTTCCTCATCGCTTTTACCTCTTACCTGTTTACCTGGCAAGACGATCAGAGCTATGTTTCTGCTGCTAATGGCGGCTGGCATAATCTTTTCAAAACGCAGCAGGAGTTGTTAGACAATGGCGTTAAAAACCCGGTGGTAAATAACTGGCTGGGCAAGTTTGGCGCGCTGCTATCCAACCAGTTTATTTTTGAGTGGTTTGGTGTGGCTTCCTTCCTGTTTATATTTGTATTTTTCATTACAGGTTACCGCCTGTTATTCAAGGTACGCCTGTACCCATTGGGTAAAACAATAGCTTATTCGCTATTTCTGCTGGTATTTGTTTCCATCACACTTGGGTTTTTCCATGCCTTTATTAGTGATGTACCGCATTTTTTGGAGGGCAATTTCGGTTTTTGGAGCAACCGACTGATGGATGCGCAGGTAGGGCAAGCCGGTACAGCAGGCTTATTGATATTTGCAGCATTAACCGTATTGATCATTGCATACAATATCGACTTTAAGATACCGCGCCGCCAGAAAGGCCTGAATCCCGATGTGGTGAATGATGTAGTGCCCGAAGCCTATGAACGTGAGGAAGATTACCTGTCAAAACCTGTAGAATGGCCAAAGAACGGCAACCGTGTTAAGGACGAAAAAATAAAAAGTGAGCCGGTAATGCAAACTTCGACTTTCCATGAGCCTATGGTATTGACGCCAGACCCGTCGGCGAAACATGAGCCTGAATTTGAGGACGAGATACCGCTTACCATTAATACCACGCGCCCAACAAACGAGTTAAGTATTGAAAAGGCTGACGATGATAAAGCAAAAAGTCTGGTTGACCAGTTTGGCACATACGATCATAAGCTGGAGCTGTCAACCTACAAATATCCGCCGCTTGACCTGCTGGAAAATTATGGTTCTAACAAGATCACCGTTAACTCCGAAGAACTGGAAGCCAACAAGAACAAAATTGTTGAAACGCTGAACCATTATAATATCGAGATCGATAAAATAAAGGCTACCATCGGCCCAACGGTTACGCTGTACGAGATCATACCGGCACCGGGTGTGCGTATCTCCAAGATCAAGAATCTGGAGGATGATATAGCCCTTAGTTTAGCTGCTTTGGGTATACGCATCATCGCCCCTATGCCGGGTAAGGGAACGATAGGCATTGAAGTACCTAACCAAAACCCTGAGATGGTTTCCATGCGTTCCATCCTGTCGACCGAGAAGTTCCAGAATACAACAATGGATCTGCCTATCGCTCTCGGTAAGACTATCTCCAACGAAGTGTTCATTGCAGACCTGGCCAAAATGCCGCACTTACTGGTTGCCGGCGCTACAGGCCAGGGTAAATCGGTAGGGATCAATGCGATATTGATCTCCCTGTTATATAAAAAGCATCCGGCTGAATTAAAATTTGTGTTGGTCGATCCGAAAAAGGTAGAGTTAACGCTGTTCCGAAAGATAGAAAGGCATTTCCTGGCTAAGCTGCCTGATGAAGCCGATGCCATTATCACAGATACCAAAAAAGTGGTAAACACGCTTAATTCGCTTTGTATCGAGATGGATCAACGCTATGATCTGTTGAAGGATGCACAGGTGCGTAACCTCAAGGAATACAATCAGAAATTCATCAACCGTAAAATAAGCGACCCGGAGAAACACCGCTACCTGCCTTTCATCGTGCTGGTGATAGACGAGTTTGCCGACCTGATGATGACCGCAGGTAAGGAGGTAGAAATGCCGATTGCCCGTATAGCCCAGTTGGCCCGTGCGGTGGGTATCCACCTGGTGATTGCCACGCAAAGGCCATCGGTGAATATTATTACAGGCACTATTAAGGCCAACTTCCCATCAAGGTTGGCATTCCGTGTATTGTCAAAGATCGACTCCCGCACCATACTGGATGCTGGCGGCGCTGACCAGTTGATCGGTCGCGGTGACATGCTTTTATCTACCGGCAGCGACCTGATACGCCTGCAATGCGCCTTTGTTGATACACCCGAAGTTGAAAAGATATCCGATTACATCGGCAACCAGAAAGGCTACCCCACTGCTTTGTTGCTGCCAGAATATGTGGGTGAAGGTGAAGCGAGCAGCGCCAAAGATTTTGACCCCGACAACCGCGACCCAATGTTTGAGGAGGCTGCCCGTTTGATCGTCATGCATCAGCAAGGCTCTACATCGCTGATCCAGCGTAAGCTGAAACTGGGTTACAATCGCGCAGGACGTATTATCGACCAGTTGGAAGCGGCGGGTATAGTTGGCCCGTTTGAGGGCAGTAAAGCCCGCGAGGTGCTCTTTAGCGATGAGTATAGCTTAGAGAGGCACCTCGAAACTTTATCAAAACCAATTTAATATTAAACCTGTTGCTCATTTTGGCATCTTACCTGTAAGAATAAAATACTTATGAAAAAAATATTCGTGTTTTTCCTGTTGATTGGTTTAGCCGCAAACTGCGCTTTTGCGCAAAATGACAAGGACGCTGCTGCTAAAAAGATATTGAATGAAGTGAGCCGTAAATACCGCTCGTACGATGTGGTGAAAACGGATTTCACTTTTACTTTTGAGGACCGCCAGGAAGGTACTAAGGATAGCCAGACCGGCACTTTAATATCGCGTTCAAAAAATAATAAGTTTAAGGTGACGATTTATAGTCCGGAAGATAAGTCGACAGCGACCCAGGAGATTATCAGTGACGGTAAAAGTCAGTGGACCTACAATAAAAAAGATAAGGAAGTGGAGCTAAGCGATGTTGACCATAGCAGCGACAGCTTTAACCCGGCGCAGATATTTACCATTTATGAAAAAGGCTATAAATACGTTTATAATGGCGATGAAAAGGTAGACGGTAAACTATGCCAGGTAATAGACCTTACACCCGAAGATAGCAGCAAACCCTTTTTTAAAGTGCGTTTGTCAATTGATAAAGTAAAAAAACAGGTTTACGCTGCCATGATATTTGACAAGAACGGCAGCAGATACAACTACGTTATACGCACTTTTACACCAAATGTAAAAGTGCCTGAAAGCACTTTTACATTCGATAAAAAAGACCACCCGGGTGTAGAGTTGGTTGATCTGAGGTAGATATTATTTATGTTTTTTGAACGTGATCTGCTCGTAACGCGGTCCGCCTTGTGCTTGCCCGGTTTGTGTAAGAATAAGCTTAGCACTGTCCACATGGGTGATAACGTAAGGCAGCGAGGTGGAAGGAATCGTACTGGCTGATCCGTTTATGCTGGTATAGCTATTTTGCCAGATAACCTGGTTAGTGGTTGATGAGATGGCATAAATAGCCGTGTCAACTAAGTGATCCAATGATTCGGCGATATACAAGTTACCATAGGTGGTAAATTTAAAATAATCCCCCGGCGAGCCCACATACTTCGTCTTGCTTGTGCCATAGGAAATAGTGTCGGTTACGATATCCCAATTACCCACCAGCCTCTTGTCACTGATCAAAGTTTTGCTGGTATCCACCTTTAAATTGTTTGTAGGATTTACTTTGGTTTTGCTGCATGAAAATATTGACAGCGCAATAATTGCAGCAAAAGATGTTACTAAAATTCTTTTCATAATTAAAAATTTAAACCCGGTGACGGATTATTAATCCCGCCACCCAAGATATATTAAAAAATTACTAAACTTAAATAATATACGGCTATTTGTAACAGAACGCTACATAAGCAGATAAATTTTAATGGTATTACCATCAATTAATTAAAGTTAGACCTTCCCCGTTCAATGTGAACTTAAATTGCAGGGTATTAATTTTTTATTGGGACTTAAAGAGCAATAAATCGCTAAAAGTATTTAAATTGAACAACCCAAAAAATCTAAAATATGATGTTCAAAAAATTTACTATCCTGTTACTGGTAGTTTTGGCCTGTATCAGTTGCAAGAAAAAAGATTCCTCATCAAAACCAACCAAGGACTATCCTGATGTGGCAAATGATCAGCATATATCGGTATTAACCCAGCACAATGACAACAGCAGGGCCGGCTGGAACAGTCAGGAAACTAAACTGACAACAAGCAATGTAAATGCTTCCCAATTTGGCAAATTGTTTACGCTTGATGCAGATGACCAGGTATATGCTCAACCGCTTGTATTTGGCAATTTAACCATCAGTGGGGGCAAACATAACGTGGTTTTTATAGCTACAGTGAATAATACCCTGTACGCTTATGACAGTGATAGTGGCAAACCATACTGGAAAAAAAATTATACCGCAGGTGGAATGCGCCCTCCAAGAAATACTGACATGACCGGCGCATGTGGCGGTCAGTATGCAGACTTTAGCGGAAAGATAGGAATTGTGGGCACGCCAGTAATTGATCCGGCAACACAAACTATTTATTTTGTAGCCAGGAGCACTAATGGCACCAGCTTTGTTCAATATCTACATGCAGTAGATGTAACTAATGGCGACGAAAAAGCCGGTAGCCCGGTAAAAATCACTGCTACTTATGCCGGTAGTGGTGACGGGAGTGTGAACAATGTTGTCAGTTTTGATCCTCAGAAAAATAATCAAAGGGCGGGTTTAACTTTATTGAACGGTGTTGTTTATGTCACCTTTTCGTCTCATTGTGACTGGACACCATATCACGGCTGGATATTGGGTTATAATGCAGGTTCTCTTCAGCAGCAGATAGTTTATAATGATACTCCAAACGGCGTAGACGGCGGCATTTGGGAAAGCGGTACAGGTACAGCCGCGGATGCACAGGTTGCCCTGTGCAT
>JBEHXM010000089.1:0-22586 GCA_048498695.1 Bacteroidota bacterium | reverse complement strand
GCCCATCTTAACTTGGCCGGCGCTTTTTCATTGCCATGTCATGATACAGAAACGCCCTTTTTGCTCAAAGCATATTGGATACCCGCCTGTAGCATACGGGGCAATTGTGCAGGAGTGGTAGCTATCTGGTTATAATAACTGCAATCGTCAAAAAGCTTGATGGTGTTAGTTTCCTGGAAAAATTCGGAGCCAAATTCAGTTGTAATGCAGGTTGAGGCAATGGCGATAACCGGCGCACCCGCCCTGTGGGCCTCATACAACCCGTTGATCGGGTGCACGTGCCCCGGACCGCTGCTGCCTGCGCAGCAAGCCAGTCCGCCTAATTGTGCTTCGGCACTGGCAGCAAAAGCGCCGGCTTCCTCATGGCGGACATGTATCCATTGTATACTCCCTTCGCGCCTTACGGCATCGTTCACCTCATTCAAACTATCGCCGGTTACGGCATATATCCTCTTTATCCCGGCCTTTACCAGCATCTCAACTAATTGGTCGGCTACACTCTTTGCCATTATATTTCTCTTAAATTTACATAAGTGTAACCGCCCAAGCCTTTCAGGGTTTTAAAATTGAAAAATAATAAATCGGGGTAAAGCGTTTATTATTCAAACAAATACGGATTATGAGTCAACAAATTAATGCCGTAACCATTGCGGTGAATGATATAAAATTAATGCGCAAATTTTATCATGATATATTAGGGTGGGCAGTACTGGCAGAAAATCCTGAGGTAGTGATGCTAAAATTAAATAATGCTGTACTTACCTTATGCAGTATACCTGTGTTTGCTGAATACACAGGCACATATCCGGATGATGGATCAAAGAAGGGGTTTTATCTGACCACCAATCTCGAATCGCCAAAACGGGTGGATGATTATTTTAAGAAACTGGCAAACCAACAAGTGATGATTATTAAAAAGCCTGAAAAAACATTTTGGGGTGGTTACGGCGGTTTTTTTGCCGATGCCGAAGGCAATAAATGGGAAATATGCTTTAACCCTATTGCCGGTACAAAGGTTTAGGTATCAATTCTCCACAGGCTCCAGCCAGTTACCATCTTCGCGGATAATATTGATCAGTTCATCCAGCGCATTAGCTGAACTGATGTTTTTCTTTACCGCTTCTTTACCGCGGTAAAGTGTCACCTTATCCGTGCCCGAACCTACATAGCCGTAGTCCGCATCAGCCATTTCACCCGGACCGTTTACGATACAGCCCATGATACCGATCTTTAAACCTTTCAGGTGGCTTGTCCGGCTGCGGATCATTTGGGTGGTGATCATCAGGTCGAACAAGGTGCGTCCACAACTTGGGCACGAAATATATTCTGTTTTAGATATACGCGAGCGTGTAGCCTGCAAAATCCCAAAAGCTGTAGAAGTGATCACCTTAGTATCCATCCCCGGCGCATCAATCCATATTCCATCTCCAAAACCGTCGACTAATAAGGCTCCGAGATCGGTGGAAGCGTAGAGCTGAAGATTGGTTGTATTATCATTTTGACCATGGTCTATGGTCCATGGTCCATGGTCATTTTCGGTTTTTTGTCCGAAAGAATAGCTTCTTTTAATAATTACCGGCACATCCAATTCCATTTCTTCCATTTTGAAGAAGAATGTACGTTGGTCGGCCATGCCATGCAGTGCGTCAGTTTCCAGTACAAAAACCAGGCTTTTATCTAAAGGCAATAAACCAAAATCTTCTGAATCGATATCAGCCGGTTTAATGCGTATCAAGTTTAAAGCTGATGAGCGGTCACCCGCTTTAACATATTCGGACAAGGTAAATACCGGGTGACACATGGTTTTATCCGTCAGCTTTAGCCAGGTGGCGTGATTGTATAATTGCTTTAAATTGCCGGGAAAAGTAAATGAAGGCAGCTGATCGGCCAGGTAAACAAAATCCACAGACTGTTCGCCCATATTGTATTTATCCAGCATTGGCGAATAAATATAACCGGCATCATTCAGCACAGCCGGATCTTTTAAATTAGCATGTGATAGATCAACCACCACCCTCGGCACCATGTGCCCGCCAATGAAAGCATTGGCCTCGTAGGTATGGCGTTTTTTGTATTCGTATGGATTGTGGGCCCCCTCTAAATCTCCCCCTGTAGGGGAGACTTTTTTTATTTCGATCTCTTGATTCTTGACTCTTGACTCTTGGCTCCTTTTCACGTACCGGTTCACCAACGCAATAGCTACCGGAGCTTCCGCTTCGGGTTCTTCGGTGAGTGACACGCGCACTGTATCGCCCAGGCCGTCTTCCAGCAAGGTACCAATGCCAACGGCTGATTTGATACGGCCGTCCTCGCCATCACCGGCTTCGGTAACGCCTAAATGCAATGGATAGTTCATCCCCTCGGCCACCATGGTTTCTACCAATAAGCGATAGGCCTGCACCATAACCTGCGGGTTGCTCGATTTCATGGAGATCACCAGGTTATAATAGTTCAGCATTTCGCACATGCGCATAAATTCCATCGCTGATTCCACCATACCTTGTGGTGTATCGCCATAGCGGCTCATGATCCTGTCGCTAAGTGAGCCATGATTGGTGCCGATACGCATAGCTGTACCATATTCCTTACAAACCTTCACCAATGGCGAAAACTTCTGGTAAATACGTTCCAGCTCACCCTGGTATTCAGCATCAGTATAGTCTATCTGGTCGAATTTCTTTTTATCGGCATAATTGCCGGGATTTACGCGGACTTTTTCTACGATCCGTGCGGCGACTTCAGCAGCATTCGGGGTGAAGTGTATATCAGCAACTAACGGTGTGGTATAACCGCGCTGGTGCAATTGTTTTTTTATTTCAGCCAGGTTTTGTGCTTCTTTAATACTGGGTGCAGTAATGCGCACATACTCGCAGCCCGCATTGATCATCCTGATAGACTGTTCCACCGTACCAATGGTGTCCATAGTATCGGTAGTCGTCATACTCTGGATGCGGATAGGATTATTGCCGCCCAACGGAACATCACCGATAGCAACCTCGCGGGTCACAAAACGGGAATATTCGGTCAATGAGTTACAGTAACGTCCGGGCAGCACCTTAATCGCATCAGCATTCATAGAGGAGATCACTTTTTATGCTGCAAATTTACGAAAAGTATTGTTGCAAGGTTGTAAGCTAAATAAGACTTTTGGTAAATCGCGCTGTTAGTAATGACCTTTTAAAGAAAGAACATATACAATTTCATTTTCTACTTCGTAAATCAATCTATGTTCTCTATTTATTCGCCTTGACCAGGCACCGGAGAGATTATATTTTAAAGGCTCAGGCTGCCCTATTCCGTTAAACGGATTATCACTGATCGATTTTAATAGCTCCTTTATTTTTTTAATTGCCTGCTTGTTGCCACTTTTTTTGAAATAGTCAAAGTCAATATCAGCTTCCGCAGTAAATCTTATGATCACAGGTCGTCAATATTAACAACCCTGGTCTCACCCTTTTTTACTTGTTCTCTGCTTTTTTCTATTTTGGCTACAAATTCAGCCGGATACGTAGATTTTTGTTCCTCAAAAGAAATTTTAAAAGCTTTCATAAATGTTTTTAAAGCATCTGATTGCTCTTTATTATTCGGATGTACGATTAGAGTTCCCATAGAACAAATTTAATCATTTAGCTTAAACTTTATATAACTTAGCTTTTGAACTATTTTTGCTTCTTGTAATTAATCGCCTCAACATTATCCTGTTAACTATCCTAATACCCCTCACTCTCCATCAATTTTATAATCTCATCATAACGCTGCATCAAGCTAAGTTTATTAACCCAACCCGTTCTTCTCGAAATATTTCTTAACCAACAAATTAATAAACCGCTTTAGATAGCCCTCATTCAAAAAAGTGTTAGACCAGTTATCAAACCGCTGACACTGGATGCCGAGATAAAAAAAGTAAAGGCTTACTCCTAAAACAGGCAATAGCCGTTTTTCTTCGGCACTTATTTTGGTGACAGACTCATAGCCCTGCAAAAAAGCTGCTGTCTTTAGTTTACACTCGTTCTCATCTTTTTCTGTGCTGTTCAGTTGTAAAATGTAATAGGCAATATCATAACACAGCCAGCCATTGCCACAGAAATCGAAATCGAAAATAGTTATTTCGTCTTTGTCAATGCTGATATTATCAAACCAAATATCCAAATGTACCGCCCCGCTTCTGAGCAGACTGCTATCTGCCTTTGCTAATTCATCCAGCAGGTATCTTTGGGCGGATGTCATAAATACCATCTCTTCGGTGCTGACAGGGAGGAATTTTTTAAGCTGCTCCAAAGATCCCGCCAAAACCCTTTCAGGAGTATAAGTAATCCTTTCTAATGCCAACCCGGTTGTAAGCTTGTGCATTCTCGCCATCACTTCCCCTGCTTTATAATGCAAATGCACCGGAAAATTCAGCAGTTTTTCGCCCTTAGCAAATGAAAATAGTACGCCAAATCTTTTTCCTTCCGGTGCATTAAACTCCTGGATATAATTCCCGCTGCTATCGGTTAATGGATACGACACCGGGATATGATTTTCATGCAATAAATTCAGCAGCCTGATCTCTTCGAGTATTTCTGTTTCCGTTCTCCAGTTCAGGCTATAAATGCGGAATACATATTTGTCAGCGCCATCAGTAACCAGGTAAGAATCATTAATACCTGTTTTTAGTAAGCTACATAAAGCGTTATTATTTAACTGATACTTGCCCTGTAAAAATGCACCAAGATGCGTTGCTGAAAGGGTGGAATTGATTACCGGGAAGCTTTCCAATGGATGCTGATTTAGGATACAATATTATAAAAAAGACTTGCGAAGTTTTAGAAACTTCGCAAGTCTTTTTAATGCAAACTGCTAACTAAAAACTGCCAACTGCCTAAACCGCGTCCGACAGCGAACTAAACGTAAACTCCTTGATCTTCATCGGTGGGATCAGATAACTGCGGTAGCTTTCTACGCTGATGCTTCTTTCGGGTTTGCCTAAAGCTTCTACGTTGTTCAGCATGATCACCGGGCTCTCATTAAATCGGAAATTCTTGATCGGGAATTTGATCTTCCCATTCTCGATATAAAAAAGCCCGTCGCGGGTTAAGCCGGTAAGCAAAAGCGTTTTTGGGTCCACCATGCGGATATACCACAGGCGCGATACCAAAATACCTTTCTCCGTGCTTTTGATCATATCCTCTATGGTGGCTGTACCGCCTTCCATAATAATATTTGCCGGACCCGGCAGTGGTTTCACCCCTTTCTTTTCGGCCCAGTAGCGGGAATAGGACAGGTTTTTAACCACGCCTTTTTCTATCCATGTCGTTTTCTCTCTCGGCATACCATCACCGCCCCAGGTAGCGGAAGGCAGTTCAGTATTAAAAGGGTCTGAATAAATAGTTACTTTCTCATCCATCAGCTGCTCGCCCAACCGGGTGCCGCCGCCTTTTTTACTCAAAAAGCTTCGGCCTTCTTCGGCGCTACGCGCATCAAAACGGAACATATTCTCCAGCATATAAGTAGCTGCCACGGGTTCCAGTATCACCGTATATTTTCCCGGCTCGATAGCCCTTGCACCAACCGAGCCATTCGCTTTTTCTGCCGCAATTTTGGTTGCTGATAAGGTATCTAATTTACTTACATCAGTGAACCCACGAGCAGCATAACCCGAAGCCGTCCCCGCCTCGTTACGTGTGGTAACCGAAAAGGTGACGTCGCTGCTTTTATTATAGGCGAACAAGCCTTTTGAGTTCATGATCGCATAAAACCCTGTTGAGTTTTCAAGGAAACCTGCCGCAGTTAATTTCGCCTCTTTAGTTACGCTCAAACTTTTGGCTACCATCTCAGCGCGGCTATCAGGTGTCATGGCTGCGGTGTTGGCGTTATAAGTAATGGATTCTGCAAATGTTTGCGGACCAAGTACCGGCATGTATTCCGGGTTGGGCGGTGCCAGTTGTGCCAGCTCTTCCGAGCGGCGCACTACACGCTCCAATGAAGCGTCATCAAATTCATCTATTGTTGCTGTCCCGGCCTTTTTCCCGAAGACTGAAGTAACAGCCAGTCCCAATAAACTGATGTCGCCAGCGGTGGAAACGGCATTTAAAGCATAGCGGATATTACCTCCTTCGCTCCCGTTCAAGCTTACCTCGCATTCATCCGATTTTGAATAACCCAGCACTTTCTTTAATAAAGATTGTGCCTCTTCTTTCGTTAATATTGGCATCTTATCCGATCTTTCTTTTTGTATTGATAACATTAACTCCCTTAAACAATGCAGTTGAAGTACCATGCGATACAGCGCTTGACTGGCTGGGCTGCCCCTTACCATCATTAAATGCGCCACCCAGCCGGTAATCTTTTTCGTCGCACACCTGTGCACATGAGTTCCAGAACTCCTGCGTATTGGCCTGGTAGGCTACGTCATTCAGCATTCCGGCAATTTTTCCGTCTTTGATCTCGTAAAACAACTGTCCGCCAAACTGGAAGTTATAGCGCTGCTGATCTATCGAGAACGAACCATCGCCGATGATATAAATTCCCTTCTCTACATTTTTGATCATATTATCCACACTCAAAGGCGTTTTGCCCGGCTGTAAGGAAACATTCGGCATCCGCTGGAATTGTACATCCTGCCAGCTTTGCGCATAACAGCAACCCTGCGATTCTTTCAGCCCGATGATATGTGCCTGGTCGCGGATAGCTTGATAATTTACCAGGATACCATCTTTGATCAGGTCCCACTTTTTACATTTTACACCTTCGTCATCATAACCTACGGCGCCCAATGAGCCAACCTGTGTTTTGTCGGCCACAATATTTACTTCCTTGCTGCCGAAGTTGAATTTGCCCGATTTCCATTTGTCCAGTGTCAAAAAGCTGGTCCCGGCAAAGTTGGCTTCGTAACCTAAAACACGGTCAAGTTCTGTAGGGTGTCCTACCGATTCATGTATGGTCAGCCACAAATGGCTTGGATCGAGCACCATATCATATTTACCCGGCTCAACAGACTTGGCGGTTGTTTTATCCTTGGCCTGTTGTGCTGCCGCCTTAATGTCCTCCAGTATATCGTACCGTTTTTTATACCGGGTGGTAATACCGGTTACTTTTTCACTGTCGAGCGGGGTCAGGTATTCATAACCCATCCCCACCGGTGAGCTTAGCGAGCGCCGCGTTTCAAAACTGCCCTGTGCCGAATCGATCACCGTCACATTAAATCCGGGCGAGATACGGTGTACATCCTGGTCGATATAAGAGCCATCCGTAGAAGCAAAATATTTCTGCTCGTTCACCATAAACAGGTTGGAGTTGACAAAATTAGCGCCGCCCTGCATGGCAATCGAATTGGCATTCAAAAGCAGGTCGACCTTCTCTTTGATCGGCACCTCGAAAGTGTTTTTCTCCATCGGTGTTTTCCAGCTTACCTCACCATAGCCTTTTTGCGGTGCCAGTTGTACCGGTGCGCCGCCAATTTTGGCATTTGCTTTGGCTACGGCCACGGCTCTTTCGGCTGTTTTGGCGATGCCTTCTTTGGTCATCACATTACCCGCCGCAAACCCCCAGCAGCCGTTAGCGATCACCCGGATACCTACCCCAAATGATTCGGTATTGGCCACGTTAAGTACCCGGTTCTCGCGGGTAATGATAAACTGGTTCAGGTAGCGCCCGATGCGGATATCGGCATAAGTAGCGCCCTTGCTTTTGGCAACGGTAAGCGCCGCATCAGCCAGTTCCTTTTTGGCTTTGGCATCAATTCCATCCAATAGCTGCGATGGATCTATCGGGTTACCAAACGCTTTCAGATCAGGCAGCAGCAACGCGCTTGCCCCTAACCCTGATAAATAAATAAAATCTCGTCTTCTCATAAATATGGTTTAGCCTCACCTAAATCCTCTCCAAAGGAGAGGACTTTAAGAGATATTTTGAACTATTTCAAAACCCTCTCCTTTGGAGAGGGCAGGGTGAGGCCTTTCCCCTCTACCCACAAATAGACACACGCCAGCAATAGCAAAAGATAAAAATAGATTTTCGGCACCTCAATCTGTTCCTTTTTATGTATCTGTTTTGTTACAGACTGATCCGCGGCGTTGCCCTTTGCGTAATTGGCAGTAGCTGAAAGTTTTTCAGTCGCTTTTACCGACCGCCATTCATTATCCCCATAAACATACCACCATTCCTGCTGCCCATTGTTTTGTTTCACAGAATGCCATCCGATTTCGGAAGGCCAGTAAGTGCCATTCCATTCAAATGGGATCAGGGGATTTTGTTCCGGTGTAACAACAGTGCTATCCGCATTTATTTGTCCGGGAGTTGATGAAGCAGTTAACTGCAGCTGAACCGGTTTATTAATTTCGGGTAAAGGGGATAGCACTGACCAGTTTCCAGCTACCGGAGTTTTTCGGGCGGCTTTGCTAACTAACAGCGACCAGAACGAGGCATAATCATCTTTATTCCCGGCTAGCATCCAGTTAAAAGTGTTGTTAACGGTTGTAAATATCAGCCGCCCCTCACCTGCCAGCGCACTATTGACCAGCACATGATTTTGCAGATCGTTTACTAATGGCTGTGTACCGGGTTCCTGACGGATAAAATTTGGATCAATTTTTATAGGGGCTGATTTTCCCTTTTTATCCCTGATGATCAAAGAAACGGACGGCGGATTCCTTACATTAGATCGCTCCACCGGGAAATCATTTTGCAGCCAGGAAGATGTTTTTGATGAACTGTCTGCACGGACGATCACTCCCAATCCTTTCTGCATTATCTCTTGTTTCAATACGGCGGCTTCAGGTTTCAGCACCGACAAGTCACCAATCACCAGGTCGAATTTATCCAGCATACCTGCATTCAAATGGTCCATGTTCAAAGGCGCCAGGTTCACAAATTCACTGCTGAATTTATCTTTACTGATGGTAGACCGAACTGCAACAGCAAAGCCGTTTTCCGAAAGCCAGTTCTTCAAAAACCGCGTCTCAAAATCCGGCGAAGCCGATAGCATTAAAATTTTTAGCGGTTTTACCGGGTCGATCTCTATCGGCAGGTTCTCATTGGCAAGGGTATCTTTTCCGTTGATCGCCAGTAAATGATAAACAGCCCTGCCGGTATTTTTAGGAACCGTATTTAATTCAAAAACACTATTACTTTTGGCACGAATGGTTACCGTATCCAATTGCGTATTTAAACCGTTGAGCACCAATTTAATCGGCTGTTGACTACCGTTTTTGTATTTGCCCTGTACTTTTAATGTTTCGCCCGCTTTTAGTTTCTGCGTCCAACTGATTGTCGTTATACCTCCGGGTGTTGCCGAAGGATGAAAGGCAACCGGCAATCCACCCAGCTGACCCAATTGCTCTGCATTCAATCCATAACCAAATACATGCACCTTGCTTATGGCCGGACTATCATTTTTCAATTCATCCAAACGGATCAGCTTTGCTTTTGGACAAGACTTTTTGATGGTTCTATCAGCGGTAAATATTGGGATGGATTTATAATTAGCCAGGCTGTCCGCTTCAAATCCTTCAGTAAGCAAAACGACGCGGTGATCGTCCGTTGCAGAAATCTCCTTTGAATAATGAACAGGTAAGATGATCAATATTAATGCAATGACAGCCAGCAAAGAAGCGGCTATCCGCATCCCCAGGCGCGACCTGTTTATACGTTTATACTCCTTCCACACCGCGAAAGCCGCAGCCAAACAACAAATAATCACAACGATGATGGTCCAGTTCATTTGCGGTTCAGGTTTTTGTAATAGCCGCTTGATAAACCCATATCCGCCGAATTTTGCTGCGGATTTGGCAAGGGTTTGGTGGCAGGCAGCAAATTGTGTATAGCCTTTTCAATAAGGCCACTATCGTGACCGGTTATTTTAGCTGTGGATAGCGTACGGCGCAAAGCATTCAGCGCAGGCAGATATAATTCCGGTTGTACGGATGCTCTTTCGCTTAACTGCTGATAGACTGTTTGCAATAGGTGCAGGTCGTTTCCGCCGATGGTACTCCCGGACTTCGCCTGCTCCAGAACACCGGCTGCATTTTTTAACGATTCATACTGTTCATTACCCGGTTTAATATCCTGATGATTGCTTGGCTGGATGATCTTACCCAACTCGCCCGACAAGCGTTTTTCCATTTTCAGCGGGGCAGGATTATAGGCAGTTTTTGCCACATATAATCTTGATTTTTGTTGCAGGTCTTTCAATAACCGTAGTGCTTTATATTCAAAAGGCAGGGCGGCATCAGGTTTATATAAACGCAGCTGCAGTTCGGCTTTCCACATTTCGTTAAGTGTTGCCTTTAGCTGGGCCTTTACCTCCGGATCAAAAAACTGGGCGTCCTCAGCATTATCATGTTTGTCGGTATACTGATCGAGCACAACAGCGGCATTGCCAAAATTCTTCGGGTCGCCTACCGGGTTGCCGGCATCCTGTTTCGGATCAATTTCCGATTCCGATTCTTCTCCCAAAAACTTACCATAACGCAACCGCAACAGCTTCTGGTCGGTACCCAATTCGTTGCTGCGGTTATTAAAAGCCTCCTTGCTGATGTTGTCCTTATCATGCAGCAATTTTTCAGAATCCATAATGATCTGCCGCTCACTCCTGAAAAACTCCGGCTTCACATTTAATCCCGATAGCTGCACATCCATGCTTAATAATTGTGCCGTATCCTGCATGGTCGCGATGTAAACATCCGAGCGGCTTTGCTGGCTATGCGTGTCCTGAGCCTGTATATAAAAATAAAGTTCATCACCAGGTTCCATATTCAAAGCAGGCAAATTGATCAGTTTTTGCAGATCATAATGCTGATTGGTATTTGAGAAAGAAGAGGTAAAATTTATCTTCTGCTCTTTAAATTTCACCGCTTCGCCGCTGCCTTTGGCTACGGTAGCATTGATAAAGGCATTACTGATCCCATAATCGTCATCAACAGCTGCACTGATGGTTACTTTAGGCGTTTCACCGGCGTCAATGTATGTATATTGCTGTGGTGTTTTGATATGAATAACCGGTGGGTTGTCTTTGATCACCTGTACCGGGTACAGATCAGACAGTTTTCCATCGATAGCTACCTGGTAAAAACCCGGTTTGGCTATTATTTTCTGCCCATTATAAACTGTTTGCTCCTCTGTATTTTTCAAGCTGACCTTTTCGCCGGTATTAAATATCAGCATCACCTGTTTGGCAGCCACATTCAGGTTGATCTTCCAGTTAACGCTGGCACCTTCCTCAACCTCCAATGTAAATTTATCTTGTTCCCTGACCGGCCTGCGGGTATAGGCTGGTGGTGTAATCTTCACCTCAATTGATTCGATCTGCGGTAATATTTTTTCGGGCGGCGTATTTTTTACTGAATGATCTGCAGGCTGCACCGATTTAAAGCTGACAGTATCCCAGTAGCTGTGCATCCTGATGACCACAAATCCCAAAGTGAGGATACTGAGAAAAAACAGGATTCCGAATTTAAGCCGCTGCAAAAACTGTTTCTGTAGCAATGGTACTTCTTCCAGCACTTCTTCCACTTTTGCCAGTTGAAGTTTCTCAAGCAGGTTCAGCTCCGCAGGTTGCTTCAGTGCCAGTTCGCTGCTTTCCTCCAGGTCAGGGTATTTAAGATTTAAAAACGTGGTTATGATTTTGATATCGACCCTGTTCCATTTCTTTACCCACCCGATACAACCAAATATGATGATAAAAAACAAGCCCGACCACCACCAATGCATCGAGAAAAATGCATTTCCGAATGAATTGATCAGCCCGCTCAGCCCGGCGGCAAAAAACACATCGGCCAGACGCTGGTAGCTGATGTACCGGCGCTGCAGCAAGTTGAGTTTATGGTTCCCCTGCTCAGCCATTTTGTAAAATTGGTTTAGCTGTCGCCCGCGACGACTGCCTGTGCGCCAGCCACCGTTCGGCAATAAATACAAGCACCATCAGCAGCCATAAATACCTGCTTATGTCTACTCTTTCATTGATGTTGCCATTCGCGGTATGTGCTTCATGATCTGCGGCAGGCAATAATTGCTTGACATCCATTATCCGCTTATCATAAGAAATATCCTGTTTTGCAACCGGACCAATGATCAGCCTCAAAAGCATTTTCGGAAAATTATCATTCCAGACCAGGTCGCTCCATGATGGATCGAAGCGGCTGTAAAAATGATACTGGTTAGTTTGATTTTGTTTTTCCAGGCTTAAAATAGGATCGCCAAATCCATCCCTCCATAAATTAACAGTATTCCTGTTGGTTGCAACAACCGATCTGTAAGAACCTATTTTTTGTTTTGATAATGCCCCGCTCTCATCGTCAATCCATGAGTTATTATCCTTTACTTTTCCGGCTTCATAAACAAACAGGTTATTACAATTCCGGAGCTGATTTACTGGTTTGGTCGATAACCAGAATACCCAACTTTGATTTGCCGGGATTCGTGCTGGGTCAGCATATTCCCTGATAATCGCTTTGTGTTTGGTAAACTGAATGATCGACGTAAGGGCAGCTTTTACATAATTGGCATCAGCGCTATTCTTTTCCGCATAAATAGCAAAATGCCAGGTTGATGTGTCAACTGTAATTTGGTTTGATCCTTTCAGACTTACGTTCAACTGTGCATTTTCGGTATTGACTACAAAACTTGCATTCCGCTGTTCGCCGGATTTGATGGTATAATTGGTATAATAAGTTCCCAAAGCTTTACTATTCCCCTGCACTACCTGTATATCATTGTTATCCGTAAGCCATGCCTTGGATAACCACGTACTTGTTGAATCTGCCGGCATGTAAGTTTGCCAGCGCAGGTTCAGAACAGTTTGCGGCTTATCACCTTTAAAATGACCGACCCTATTTTCTGTAAACAGATATACCGGCAATAACGACGGAATCTGTGCATCAAGTTGCTGCAATAAAGTCCAGTAAGAAACGGAATTAGTGCTGTCTTTCTTCAAACCTTTACCATCAGCCAAAACCTCACTTAGCGCTGCCTTCTGAAAACCTTTATTAAAATAATGAAACTCATAACCTGCTTTGGTCAATGAATCAACCTGGGGCTTAAATTTTTGATAGCTTTCCTTTAAATTCTCCGCCGGCATTATCACCCATCCCTTGATACCTGATGAGTTGATCTTTTTTTGCCATAAGGGCATAGTCAACACCAACGCCACTAAAGCCAGTAACAGGCAGCGCAAAAGCAATAACAGCAGGTCATGCAATTTTATACTGCGGCTGTTTTGGGAGGACGAATTAATCAACGAAATACTGCCGACCTTCAATGTCTTACCAGGCCTCACATGCCACAGGTGTATGGCCACCGGGATGCTGAGCGCCGCCAGTGCAAATAACCATATAGGATTGAGTAGTATCATTTAGCCTCACCTAAATCCTCTCCAAAGGAAAGGACTTTTATATTTTTTATACTAAATCTATTAGTTAGTAACTCATTGCCCCGTGCTTTAGCTCGGGGATAAACATCTTTTGCATTCTTGGCTTTAGCCGAAAATCATCATCCTGGCATTTTTCGGCTAAAGCCGGACTTCTCAATTTTTTCACCCCGGCCTAAAGGCCGGGGCAATGAAGTATGTTCAAGCCCCTTTCCCATGGAGAGGGGTTGGGGTGAGGCTTCTCTGTACTAAAAAGTCTCTTAAAGCCTCATCCAATGGCTGTGCAGTGCTGATCATCCTGTAGAATATCCGCTTACCCAGCAATTGCATCCTGATGCCTGTTAAATGTTGTTCCAGTTTTTCCTGGTAAAGTTCTTTAGATTGCTGCGGATTGATGGCGATAGTTTCGCCCGTTTCCAAATCTTCCAAAGCACCATAACCTTTAAAATCGAGATCAAGCTCATTTTGCCCCATCAGGTGGAAAACAATAATCTCATGCTTCAGCGCCGCTAAAGAATCCAGCAGCTTGCTGATCTCCCCATTTTCCTGGTACATATCGGTAATAAAAACCAGCAATTCCTTCCGGCCCGTTCCGGCAAATAGCTCTTTGTAATGAATGGGCTGAGTGAACTTGCCGGCCGGTTCAATTTTATCCAGCTGGTAAAAAAGCCTTTGCAAATGCTGCGGATCAGGCCGTGAGGCCATGGCATACAAACCGCCATTCGCCAAAGTATAAAGTCCAACAGAATCACCCTGCAGGTTAGCAAGGTAAGCTAACGATGCTGTCAGAAAGCGGGCATAATTTATCTTCTTTATACCATTATCATCATGGTTCATCGAAGCGCTTGCATCGATCAAAAACCTCACAGAAATCGTGGTTTCCACCTCAGACTCACGGATATAATACCTGTCCGACCGCGCATACATTTTCCAGTCGAGCCAGCGCAGGTCATCTCCCGGCTGATAGCTCCGGTACTGGCTGAACTCCAGTCCCGGCCCCTTTACCTTGCTTTTATTAAACCCGTTCATAAAACCATCAATAACCGTTTTCGCCAGTAACGGCAAATCTTTAATGGTCATTAATACTTTAGGATCAAGCTGCATGGGTTTTTGATTTCGGATTATTTTGTCATTGCGAGCGATAGCGTGGCAATCGCGAACCGTGCATTTTCGCCCTGTAAAGTTCGCGATTGCTTCGTCGTCCCTCCTCGCAATGACATGATTTTTTATTTTAAATAGGGTTCGGCCGTTCGATCACCCTGATCAGTTCCGCGGTCACCATATCCGTTGTTATATTTTCGGCCTCCGCTTTAAAATTAAGCAATATCCGGTGCCTTAAAACCGGCGTTGCCATTGCGTGCAGGTCCTCCACAATTACCGAATACCTGCCTTTTAGCAAAGCCCTTGCTTTTGCGGTCAATATCAGCGCCTGACCGGCGCGCGGGCCTGCTCCCCAGCGTACCCATTCTTTGATATAGCCCACATTGGTAGTATCCGGGCGCGTAGCACGGATCAACGTGCCTACATACCTGATCAGGTCTTCGCTGATATTTACCTGCCTCACGAGCGCCTGGGCCTGTAAAATTTCTTCCGCGCTGATCACTGCCTTAATATCGGCTTTTTGTACACCCGTGGTACGGTTCAATACTTCAAATTCTTCCTGGTCTGTAGGGTAACCTATCTTTATTAACAGCAAAAAACGGTCGAGCTGCGCCTCGGGCAGAGGATAGGTTCCGGCTTGCTCTATCGGGTTTTGTGTGGCAAGGATAAAGAAAGGCCTGTCCAGCGGGTAAGTCTCGCCACCGTAGGTCACCTCAAATTCCTGCATCGCTTCTAATAACGCCGACTGCGTTTTTGGAGGTGTACGGTTGATCTCATCTGCCAGGATAATATTGGCAAATAAAGGTCCTTTATTAAATTTAAAAAAACGCTTGCCTGTACTATGATCTTCCTCCAGTATTTCGGTACCGATAATATCGGTCGGCATCAGGTCGGGCGTAAACTGGATGCGCCTGAACGAAAGCTGTAATGCCTGCGACATGGTTTTAACGATCAGCGTTTTGGCAAGTCCCGGTACGCCTTCAAGTAAACAATGTCCTCCCGCCAGGAAAGCTACCAGCAACTCGTCCAGTATATGGTCCTGCCCCACAATTACCTTTTGTATCTCACTTTTCAGTTGTGGCAGTTTGGCCAGTAGTGGTTTTATATCTTTTTCAGTCAGTTCCAATGTGTCTTTATTAATGTTTAATAAAATTCGCATAGTCAACTCACCCGGTCATCGCTTTGCTTAACTACCCTCTCTGCTGCGCAAAGAGGGGCCGGAGGTGAGTAACAATACACAAGATATTACGCTTTTGCCTAATAACCATGCATTTTATCAAAAATCAAACAAAGTATCCGAAACTTTACAGCCCTGCTAAACAAAAGTGAGTTTCGCATAAATTTTTGTACTACTTTTAAAGTTTTCTAAAATGATGTCTTTCGGGTCAAAGTTTACGTTCACAAGGTTCAGTTATCATTCAGGCGATTGGGATACCGATCAGCGTATGCCATCCAACCTGCTCAATTCCCTGCTCGAATATACCACTGTCCCGATCGATCCGCACGAAAAAGTGATCCCCCTCAGCAGCAACGACATTTTTGCCTATCCTTTTGCCTATATCAGCGGGCATAAGCTGGTTCAGTTTGACGCACAGGAACGCGCCAACTTCAAAAAGTATGTGCAGAACGGCGGTTTTGTATTTGCCGATGATTGCAATCACGATATCGACGGGCTTTTTGCCAAATCATTCGAGGCGCAGATGGCCGCCATATTTGGCCCGGCTGCCCTGAAAAAGATCCCGAACAACCACGCCATCTATCATTCATTTTTCAAGTTCGAGAAAGGTCCGCCAACTACATCTTTTGAACTTAACGGCTGGGGCGACGACCTGGTACATGAATACCTGAAAGCCATAGAGATCAACGGCCGGATAGGTGTTTTATATAGCAATAAGGATTACGGCTGCGAGTGGGATTACGACTACCGTAACAAGCGCTTTCTGGCCGAAGACAATACCAAGTTTGGGATCAATATTATTATGTATGCGTTAGGCTCTTAAATATTGGTCTTAATTTTGCAGCATTTAAGACAAAGTATTCAACCTAAACCGGATGATAAATAACTACTACCTGTTGGAAAATGGACTGCAAATTGGTCCGTTTTCGCATTTTGAGTTAATGGATAAGGAAATTGATGCCGAGACCCTTATACTTTCTCCCATAACCAATGAATGGCAAAGCGCCGCCTATTTACCCGAATTATATGAGTACTTTCAAACGCAGGGTATATATTACCCCGTTTCGGGTATCCTGGCAAATTTTTGGTGGCGTTTGCTGGCTTATATCATTGACTATGTCTTATTAGTATTCTTAATGGTAGCAATAGGCGTTGTTTTTGGCTTGATTGTAAGATTTACAGGTGTCTCCCTTTATTGGGAAGATGAACGTAATTTGAAGTTGAGGCTAATAACTGTCCTCGTAATGTTAGCTTATAATTCAGGATTTGAAGCTACCCGTATGCAGGGAAGCATCGGCAAAACTATTTGTGGTCTTAAGGTGGTTGATGCCCGTGGTCATAGGATCAATTTTTCAAATGCACTTGGCCGCAATGCAGGTAAATTATTATCAAGTTTGGTGTGCGGAATGGGATTTCTGAATATATTCTGGGATAAACGCAGGCAAGGCTGGCATGACCAAATGGCTAAAACATACGTGATCCGAAAACGATAAATCCCCATCACCCTAACAGGGTGATTTTTTATTAAATGTCTCATTTTATTTTGGTTAGGTATTTATATTATTAAACCCTATTATTATATTTAGGGACTAATACTGACCGATTTTGAAAAGAAAAGACTTCCTTTATCTTACAGGCATGGGGTTTGGAGCCTCGATGCTTAGCCGGATTCCCGTTTTTGGCTCGCCTATTAAGCAAGGCGGCATATTACAGGGAGCCGATAACGCGCTGAAAAAGAAAATGTCCGATGTCGCATTAAATGCAGCTCGTTCAAAAGGCGCCACTTACACCGATGTACGCATCGGACGTTACCTTAATCAATTTGTAGTTACCCGCGAAGACAAGGTGCAAAACATTGTCGACACCGAATCGTACGGCATGGGCATCCGCGTAATAGCCAATGGCTGCTGGGGCTTTGCTGCTACCGACAAGCTGGATAACGACAGCATTGCTAAAGCCGCACAAATGGCCGTTGCCATAGCCAAAGAAAATGCACGTTTGCAAACAGAGCCGGTACAACTGGTTCCGCAAAAAGGACATGGCGAAGTAAGCTGGAAAACGCCGATCGAAAAAAATGGCTTTGATGTACCCATTAAGGAAAAGACCGACCTGCTGTTATCCGTAAATGCTGCCGCCATGAAAGGTGGTGCCAATTACGTTAACTCGATCATTTTCCTGGTGAATGAGCAAAAGTATTTTGCCTCTACCGATGGTTCTTACATCGACCAGGATATACACCGTATCTGGCCTTTGTTTCAGGTAACCAAAATTGATGCAAAATCAGGCAAGTTTGAAACCCGCCAATCCTTAAGCGCACCGCGCGGCATGGGTTATGAATATTTGATGCCTCGCGACAGCGATAAGATAAAAGGTATAACCACCCTTTACCGCGACCGTTATGATATGCTGGAAGATGCAACAGCGGCAGCCCCGCAGGCAGCAGAAAAGCTGGCGGCAAAATCAGTTGAGGCAGGCAAATACGACCTGGTGCTTGATCCAAGCCATTTGTGGCTGACCATACACGAATCAGTAGGTCACCCGTCTGAGCTTGACCGTGTATTGGGTTACGAAGCCAACTTTGCCGGTACCAGCTTCCTGACACTTGATAAGTGGAAATCAGGCAAATTCAACTTCGGCAGCAAAAATGTAAATATTGTTGCAGATAAGATACAGCCGGGTTCATTAGGCGCAGTTGGTTATGATGACGAAGGCGTTGAGGCCAAGAAATGGGATATCATAAAAGATGGCATACTGGTTAATTACCAGGCTATCCGCGACCAGGCACATATCATCGGCCATACAGAATCAAACGGATGTTGCTATGCTGATAGCTGGAGCGATGTTCAATTTCAGCGTATGCCAAACGTGTCGTTACAGCCGGGTGCTGCCCCATTGGCGCCTGCTGATATGATCAAAAATGTTGAGAAAGGCATTTATATCGTGGGCGACAGTTCATTCTCTATCGATCAGCAGCGCTATAACTTCCAGTTCAGCGGGCAGCTTTATTATGAAATAAAGAACGGCAAGATAACCGGAATGCTGAATGATGTGGCTTACCAGGCTAACACCCAGGAATTCTGGAACTCATGCGCGGCCGTATGCGACAAAAATGATTACCGTTTAGGCGGCTCATTCTTTGACGGCAAGGGTCAGCCCGAGCAGGTAAGCGCCGTGTCGCACGGTTCGTCAACCGCATTATTTAAAGGAGTTAACGTAATTAATACAGCACGAAAAATCTAAAAATATTATGGCTATAATAAGTCGTGAAGAAGCCCAGGCCTTGATGAAAAAGGCGCTTAGCTATTCAAAAGCTGATGAATGTGAGATCAACCTGAATGGATCGGACGGCGGTAATATACGTTACGCCCGCAATGCCGTATCAACCAGCGGATACATCAGCCAAACCTCAATGGCAATCTCTTCTGCCTTTGGTAAAAAACTGGGGGTTGTTACCTTAAATGAATATAGTGATGACGCTATTGAAAAAGCAGTAAAGGCATCAGAAGAGCTGGCACACCTGGCTCCCGAAAACCCGGAATACGTCCCGTTCCTCGGACCGCAAACCTATGCTGCAGACAATCCCAAACTTTTTGATGAAAAAACACACCAGATGACGCCTAAACAGCGTACGGATATGGTGGAACAAAGCCTTAAAGTGGCTAAGGAAAATAAGCTTACCGCAGCCGGCTTTTTGCAAAACAACGGAAGCTTTGCCGCCATGATGAACTCGCATGGTTTGTTTGCCTACAACAAGTTTTCTGATATCAACTTCTCTATCACCATGCGTACCGAAAATAGCCAGGGTTCTGGCTATGCTACCAGGGATTTTGAGGATTTTACTGATATGGACACGCTTAAACTGAGCCAGATAGCTGCACAAAAAGCTTCAGGATCTGTAGGAGCAAAAGCTATTGAACCGGGAAAATATACGGTAATACTGGAACCTGCCGCAGGTATAGTTTTGATGGAACAATTATATGGCGGACTGGATGCGCGCAGTGCTGACGAAGGCCGCAGTTTTTTAAGCAAAGCTGGCGGAGGCACCAAGCTGGGCGAAAAACTGGTTGACGAAAGGGTAAATATTTACTCCGATCCATCAGATCCAAGGTTACCAAACAGCACCTGGACAGGTGATGGCCGTCCGCAGGAAAAAATGAGCTGGATAGAGAAAGGTGTGGTTAAAAACTTAACCTACTCCCGTTATTGGGCACAGAAAAAAGGCGTAAAAGCCGTTCCAAATCCCGGGCCGATCATTATGGAAGGCGGTACCGCTTCGCTGGAGGAGATGATCAAGAGTACCGAAAAGGGCATATTGGTTACGCGTTTATGGTACATCCGCCCGGTTGACCCGCAAACATTATTGTTTACCGGCTTAACCCGCGATGGTACTTTTTATATCGAGAACGGGCAAATCAAATTCCCGATAAAGAATTTCCGTTTCAATGAAAGCCCGGTGATCATGCTGAATAACCTGGATACCTTAGGCCGTACAGAACGTACCCTGAGTGTTGAATCCAATCAAAGCTGCCTGATTCCGCCAATGAAAATAAGGGACTTTACCTTTACTTCGTTGTCAGACGCGGTTTAGTTTAGTGGCAGTTGCGGTAGCAGTAGCAGTTCGATATATGATTAACTGCTACTGCCAGTGCCACTGCTACTATTTAAATCAACCTTACAACAAAAATTAAAGATTAAACATCACCTTAATCATCACAATTCTTCCCGGCAAGGTATACGAGCTGGCTGTAAGCGCATTGGCTGATAAATAAAGTGCATTGTAAGTTTTTACGTTCAGGAAATTGTTAGCGCTCAGTTCCATATCCGTTTTCCATTTCTTTATTCTGAATTTTGCAGAGGCATCCGCAAAAAAGTATTTCAGATCAGGATTGCCCTGCTGGCGGGTGAAATAATGCTCACCGGATAATTTGAATTGCACTTCATCCGCAGGAATATAATTGACCGAGGCCTGCTGCTGCAATTGATCGACATGAAATGCGGAAGCCTCAACCGTTGAATGACTGTCAGTTTGGATACCGGAGGCCTTATAACTAAAATTTATCTTGTCGCTCACTTTGGTATCGGCCCCAAATGAAAGTACTTCCGTCACGGTATTAAAGGGCAGCAGCACATTGTTTTGTATTTGTACTGACCGGTTATTTTGCCATTGGATACCGCCGCTGAAAGTGGTGCGTAATACAAATGAATACTTGCTGGCGGAAGTGCTCAATGTCCATGAATCGGTGCTATTGGCATAAGGCAGCATTACACGCTCCTGTATATTATTGGTAATCACACTCGATGCCATATTATTGGCACTAATATGGCTGTAAAACGCATTCACGCTGAAAAAGAACAGGGTAAGCGCTTTGCGATAATTGAACCCTGCCCCGGCCTGCTGGCTTTGCTGTAGGGTTAGCTCGGGGCTGTTGGCATTCAGAGAGCGGTAGTTTGTCAGGATATCTCCCTGGTAAATATCCTCGATAGTGCCAACCTGGTTCCGGTAATTATACATCAGGTTCAGGTAATTTTCCTGGCCGACCTGGTATTTCATCCTGAATTGCGGGTTAAAATACAAACGGGTCAGGCTCCGGTTTAGCGCGTATGTAGTATCCGAATAATTGATCTGCTGCAAGGTAAGCGGCAGGGTAAGATTGGCTTTGAGTTTATCGCCGGGTATATCATAGGCCAGTTCGGTATAAACTTTCTTCTTCATCCAGTCAAGATGGTTGACCGCGCTGTCTGATTCTAAATTGACGCTATTATTGTTCTGAACAACACTAAGATTAGATGCCAGGCTTTGTGACTGCACGCTAAAACCTGCCCTGAAACTTTGCGTAACCACATTTCCCGGAATTTTGAATGAAAGATAGTTGTTGGTATACCAGGTTGGCACATTCACATTCTGGATCAGCTGCGAATAGGGCACGCCATGGTTAAACAGTGTATCATTAAAATTGGGTTGTATCACCCGGTTTTCCGGTTCGGTAGTATGGCTAAAATAAGAATAGGCCTGGATAACATAATTTGACTTCAGCGATTTGATCAGGTTAAACTCGTTGGAAAAGCTCAAAGCATTGTCCTGTAAGTTCTGTCCGACCATACTTCCATTACTGTTGAGCACCGAATTCCACGTCGACCGGTTGGCATCAATCAGGGCTGCATCATTCAGGTAATAATTGTCCCGGTTTATGTTGGTGGTAAACTCGGCATGAAATATATCCGGACGGTATTGATTATGCTGCGTTTCGGTATAATGCACGGTATCGCCGGGCAAAAAAACGGTGGTTCGCTGGCTGTAATCCTGCTTTTGGCTGTCGTGCAGGTAGTATGCATTTACCTTCAGTTGAACCCCGTCTTTCAGGTTCACCAGATTGTTCAGGTTTAAAATAGCCCCCTGGTCAAACAGGTACCGACTTTCGGCTAAAGCAGGAGTATTGACGGTACCGAGAGAAAGCACGGTTGCGGGAATGTTATTATCAATGCGCTGCATGTAATCATTGTAGTTGTGCGATAAAACGTCCTGCGTCAGGTCGTATCCGGTATTGTTAGCATTCAGGTAGTTAATGGCCTTGTATTTATCCTTAAACATCATCGTATTCAGTTCCGCATCATAATTGCCCGGCAAACCGGCACCAATGGTTTCCTGCCCTACCACCTGTAGCTTGGCTCCCTTTTTAATTTGCAGGTTCAGGGCTACATCATCGCTCATCACTTTATTTTGCAGCGCTTTAATGGGCTGATTATTCTGGAGTACCTGCACCTTGTCGACCACGCCCTGCGGGATGGTATTGGTAGCGATATTGTATTTATCATCCAGCAAATTATCGCCGCCGATATATACCGTGCTGATCGGCTTATTGTTATAGCTGATAGTCCCGTCGGCTGATACGGTTATACCCGGAAGTTTCTTGATCACCTCGCCTATTGTCCTGTCCTGCGGATTGGCGAATTCAGATACCTTGTAAC
>JBEHXM010000088.1:0-23123 GCA_048498695.1 Bacteroidota bacterium | reverse complement strand
TGTCCTCGTTTACGCAACGGTCGCTCAGCTCCTGCTCCACTCCGCAAAGTTCCGGGAATTCAGAGAGGACAACTGCCCCACCCATCGATACCAGCAGGTCCGAAACATAGCCTAAAGCCGGGTTAGCCGAAATCCCCGAAAAACCATCCGATCCGCCACACTCCAAACCGATGCATAATTTTGACAAGGGTGCAGGTTTACGCGCATTCTGATTAGCTTCCATAAGACCTGTAAAGGTTTGTTTCAAAGCTTCCTGCAACAATTTTCTTTCCGTGCCGACCTTTTGCTGTTCCAACACCACCATTGGTTTGGAAAATGAAGGGTCGCGTTTGGCAATTTCTTCCTGTAAAATATGTGCCTGCGCATGCTGGCAGCCCAGGCTGAGTACCGTAGCCCCCGCAACATTGGGGTGAGTAATATAACCCGCCAGTAGCCCGCACAAAGCCATCGAATCCTGCTTAGTACCACCGCAACCCAAATCGTGGGTTAAAAATTTGATGCCGTCTATATTTTTGAAAATCCGTTTATTGCCTGTTTTTTCGACACCGGTTTGCATATCTGCGTTCAGTATTTCCTGTGTCGATCTGCCGGCCTGGTAAAGTCCCATCAATTGCTCTACCTCATTTTCGTAGTTCTTCGCTTTTTTATAACCCAGTTTATCTACCAAAGCCTCCTTCATCACCATGATATTCCGGTTCTCGCAGAACACCAGCGGGATCACTATCCAGTAGTTAGCCGTACCTACCGAACCATCGGCCCGGTGATAACCCATAAATGTTTTCCCTTCAAATTTTGAAGTATCCGGCTGGTGCCAGTCCAGTTTGCGTTTGCCCAAATGAAATTCGCTGGAAGCATGGTGTATATTTTCTGTCGTCAGCAAACCGCCTTGAGGTATATCCAGTGTAGCCTTGCCCACTAATACCCCATACATAAATATGGGGTCGCCGGGATGCAAGTCATTAATGGCAAACTTATGCTTGGCAGCTACCTTCTCGGTCAGGTTAAAACTTTGTCCTTCAAATTCTATTTGGGTACCTTGTTCCAGGTCGCGCAGGGCGACGAGGACATTATCTTTAGTATGTATGCGTAAAAAATTATGCTGCGCCATTTTCTTTTGTCTGAACCATGATTTACAGGATTGAAGGATTACCCTGACTATTATTTTAATCTAACTGTTATTCAATCTTCCGGACTTTCAGTCTTTCCCGACTTCCCGACTCCATTACAACTTAAAAATCTCCTCCATCAATACCCATTTCTCGCCGGGTTTTGCATTCTGCAACGGCTGCTGGAATTTCCACATCAGGTTTTCCCATTCCTGTACTTTTTTGTTAGCGTTATCCATCGCTGCCTTGCGCTCAAAACTAAAGGAATTATTTGTTTCCATTATCATAAATAAACGATTATCAAAACGGTATATTTCCATGTCAGTGATACCGGAATCGAGGATACTCTTTTTGATCTCGGGCCATACTTCACGATGATAAGCTTCGTATTCGGCTATCAACTGTGCGTCGTCCTTCAGATCGAGGGTTAAACAATATCTTTTCATTATTCAAGCGTTAATTCAACAACCGGTATATCGTAATGCGGTTTATTTTTCGGGAGCGTCAACTCCAGATCTGACCCGCTTGCATCATATTTCAACTCCGAATAATCATTCAGAAACTGGGCGTATTTCACCTTGTTGTTATAACCGGCCAATACCAGTTTGCCGTCTGCCGGGTAATTGTAAAGATGAATATACAATCGCTTGGTTTGCGGATTGTAGGTCAGTTTAGTCCCATCAGGCACTTTAAAACCAGCCGGCGCGTAGGTACAATTATAAATAGCTTTGCTGTTGGCATGCATCCAGTATGCTAAGCTATCCAAAGCATTGGTGGCACGGTAATCAAACTCACCGCGGGCCGTTGGCCCTACATTCAAAATCAGGTTACCGCCATTGCTTACCGAGGTGATCAGCAGATCCAACAATTGCCTGTGCGTTTTCCAGGTATTTTCATCACGATAGTAGCCCCAGGAGCCGGAGAAGGTCTGGCAGGTTTCCCATGTTTTGCCCTTGAATTTTTCAAGCTCTTTACTGCTTACCTGCTCAGGGGTTTCAAAATCAGCGCCATCCGAATACTCTTCAAGACCTAATCGATTATTAACGATGATACCGGGCTGCAATTTTCTAACCAGTTTCAGTAATTCAACTGAGCCCCAGTCATCTTCGCCTTTACCGTGTTTGTCACCTTTGGCCCAGGACCAGTCCAGCCACAGCACATCGATCTTGCCATAATTGGTTAACAATTCGGTGATTTGGTTGCGCATGTACTGGCGGTATTTGGCCATATCGCGGCCTTTGTTCAGTCGTGCATAATTCTCCTTACTAGTATCTACCTGCACCAGCGGGTGCGCGTTATCCATAGTATAGTCCGGGTGATGCCAGTCGAGCAACGAGTAATAGAATCCAACCTTCAAACCTTCAGCCCTGAAAGCCTCTACATACTCTTTTACCAGGTCGCGTTTAGCGTGGGTATTGGTAGCCTTGTAATCGGTATATTTTGAGTCGAAAAGGCAAAAGCCCTCGTGGTGCTTGGTGGTCAGCACCGCATATTTCATCCCCGCAGCTTTGGCTTCCTTTGCCCATTTTTTTGGTTCGAAATGATCCGGGTTAAACTGGTCAAAATATTTTTGATACTGCTCATTGGTTAAATGCTCATTATGCTTTACCCATTCGTGCCGGGCAGCCTGCGAATACAAGCCCCAGTGGATGAACATGCCGAAACGTGCGTCTGTCCACCATTTCATGCGTTGTTCTTTCTGTTCTTTGGTTTCAGTACCGATCTTTTTCTGGGCAGAAACAAAAGACGCTGTAAGTGTGAGGAGTAATACGAATGCTGCAATTTTACGTGTCATAGGATGATAAATTAGTGACTGATAGCCTGTTGAATAGTTTTAACCTTAACATTTTTGAGGGCGAAAAAGAAGATATAAGCAAAGCTGATGATCGGTACTAAATAAGCTACGCGAATATTTACAAGGTCTGTGACCGCTCCAATAGTTGGGGGTATTATTGCGCCGCCAACTATTCCCATGATCAATAGAGAAGAACCCCTTTTTGTATTTTGACCTAAGCCACGGATACTTAACGAAAAAATTGTAGGGAACATGATCGACATAAAAAATGGCACACCCATAAGTGCGAATACGGCCATCTTTCCAGGCAGGAGAAATGCGAGAATCAACAAAGAACAATTGATAACACTGTAGATCAACAGCAGCTTTACAGGAGTAACAAACCGCATAAGGTAGGTACCTATAAACCTACCTGCCATAAAGCCCATAAAAGCCAAAGAAATCAACACTTTAGATGAAGTTTTTTCGCTAAATCCGCCGATGGTTTCAGAAAAAAATATAAAATAACTTTGAAATCCGGCTTGTGCACCGACATAAAAAAATATGCCTAATACACCTAACAGAAGATTCGTTTCTTTAAAAATTGAACTACGAACAGTTTTTGTATCATCATCATGTTCTTTTATATCAGGAAGATTAGCACGCCAAACCAAAATTGCTACAGCCAAAACGGCAAAACCAATTATGATGTAAGGTATTTTTACAGCGTCAGATTCACTTTGAAGATATGCATTTAACTGGTTGTGCTTTGCCAAATCCAACTCCTGTGCCTTGCTCAAATTCTTACCCGACAGAATAAATTCACCACCAAGGTATGGTGCGATAAAAGCTGCCAGGCCATTAAATGATTGGGCAAAATTTATCCGTTGGGTTGCCCCTTTAGGATCACCAAGATTATTAATATACGGATTAGCAGCAGTTTCTAAAAAGCAACAACCACTGGCAACAATGAATAACGAAAATAGAAAAAATCCATATTGCCTTGTTTCTGCAGCAGGGTAGAACAGAAAAGCACCTGTAGCAAACAGCAATAAACCAAACACGATACCTTTTTTGTAGCCATATTTATGCATAAATAATCCGGCAGGAACTGCAATAAGAAAATACCCTATATAAAAGGCCGAATCAACAAAACCAGATTGCCTAAAAGTCAATTGACAAGCTTTTTTGAGGTGTGGCACCAAAATATCAGAATTGAGATTGAGTGCGATTCCCCACAGAAAGAATAATGATGTAATAAGGGCGACCGCGTAGAAACTGTTTTTCTTAGTCATAAGCAGGTTTAATAAAATGTACCGTCGTCAGCAATTGCGTTAACTGACCTTTAGGTTTAATGGTGAATATTTGGTTAATACAAAGAAATAAATATACCGGTTATAAACTTTTGTTTTATTATCAAAATATTAAGTTATTTTAGCATGATAATCCTTTCAAAAGCCAATTTATTGTACATTCATTATAATTAAACCCCAAAATTAAATGAAGCCTCAGTTACTAAAAGTACCTCAGAACCCTTTATCCTCCTTTAGTGTGAGACAGGACCAGGTGCCTTATATCAATAATAAATGGCATTACCATATAGAAGCTGAACTGATCCATTTTAAAAAGGGGAGTGGCACCCAGTTCATCGGCGATCATATCCAGAATTTCAAGGATGGTGATGTGATCCTGATAGGTTCCAACCTGCCGCATTACTGGCGCTTTGACGATGCGTATTTTAGAACCAGACACGAAGTTCGGGCTGATGTAAGGGTGGCACATTTTTGTGAAGACTTCTGGGGCACTCACTTCCTGAACCTGCCCGAAAATAAAGGCATCAGGCAGGTACTGGAACAAGCCAAAAGAGGGATATGCATACAGAGCGATGTCAAAGAACAAGTGGCAGGTTTGCTCGAAAAAATGCTTGATACCGAAGGCAGCCGCAGGGTAATGCTGCTGGTTGAAGCTTTGACGCTGATCTCTGAAAATCAGTACGTCCCCTTAGCTTCCATTGGTTTTAATAATGATTACAAGGAAGTTGAAAGCGACCGTATCAATGCCATTTATGAGTTCACCTTAGCCCATTTTAAACGCAAGATATCTACTGAAGAGATCGCTGCCGTTGCCAATATCAGTCCGCACTCTTTTTGCCGTTATTTTAAATCGCGCACACGCAAAACCTATTCACAGTTTATTAACGAAATAAAGGTGGGGCACATTTGTAAGCTTTTGATAGAAGATAATATCAGCATCAAACAGATCTGCTTTGAAAGCGGCTTCCAGAATTTTGCCAGTTTTCATAAATATTTCAAACAGGTTACCGGAAAAACACCGCTGCAATATCAAAAGAAGTTTCTGGCAAAAAAGGAAAAGATTGATATGGTTTGATGAGCGTTAATGCGGCTTTGATCATCCAATATTCAAGCCCACTCCAATAAATCCACGGCTCAAGTGGCTTTTACCCGTAGTAAAAAATTCCATTTACCGGGCATTACCCGTTTTACCCGTAGTAAAAAAATCGATTAGCCGGGTATTGATCACTTTACCGGTAGTAAAAAAATCGTTTAGCCGGGCATTATGCCTTTTGCCGGTAGTAAAAATTGAATAGTTAATCACGCAATTAACTGATCTTAAACCATTTAATAAAAAATTTCAAAGAATTTCGATTTTTAGTAAAATCGGAACCAGTCTGGGCTTCCTGTTTTTTGAGTGGGATTAAAGAGGTCGGGCTTGTATTACAGCCTATATAAATATAAGCAAATTATAGCATATTTCCGGTGACAGTAATAGCGCTAAAGTCCAAATATGTTCTGAAAATGTTAAAAATAATTAAATTGTCATCCTATGGTTGCATAGGATGACAATTTAGTTATGTTGTCATTCTGAGCATCGCGAAGAATCTTCTTTAAGATGCAAGAGCGGATGAAAGGCGAAGAAGATGCTTTACTATCGTTCAGCATGACATATTAGTTATGTTGTCATCCTGATCCTCTGAATAGCGGACCAGAATGACAAAAAGACCAGGCATTTTGCTGATAATCACTTTTGCTTACCGCACATCGCCTTTGATCTTATTTCCTGTTCTTTTTCCCGGCAAATAGATCTGGAACCCAAAATTAAGCGTTAAATTGCTTTGATAATTCTGATTTCCAAAACCGGCTAATCCATTGTATTTCAGCAGCGTTTCGAGGCCGATGCTTGGGGTAATAAAATAAGCAAAACCCGGACCTACCCCGATATTCAATCCATTAGTGTTACCTCCGCCGTCACTCACGTCCACACCGCCAAAACCTACAGTGCCTTCCCCAAAAAAACGGCTATGGTTTAATACAGCCAGGCCCGATCCCAGGTAGTAACGCCCTAATGCACCAATACCATAACTTGTGGTAGTGCTTGACCCTTTGGCTGACTGGATACCCAGATTCACATAACCGCCCAATGCAACATTATCCTCTATGAACCAGCCTGCCTTAGGCGAAATGTTAAAATCGAAAACATTAGGTGAGTTTAATCCTATGCTGATATCAGCCAAGTCGCCCCCCACCAAAACATTGCCTTTTTGGATTTGGGCGCTGGCAGTAAAACCTATTGCAATAATTGCAAAGAAGATCAGAAATGTAAATTTTTTCATGGCGATTGATTAATTTAAAAGCAAATATTAAGTTACTTGTATTTAATAATTAATCAATGAAAGGGTTGAATTGTTTTCAAATTAAAATTTTTAAGTCTGCTTTTAAGTAGTAATGCTTTTCATATTTAATATCTATACTGGCGCAAGTCTGGGTTCATGTTGGTGACAACACCAACATGGGCAGGGCGGTTAACGAAAAAGATGACTTGTGTTGCCTTATACATTAATCACAAGCATCCCATTCTAACCTGTCAAACCGCAACACCCGGGCTATGGGTTGGGGTAAATGAGATATTCTGTGCCGCTCATAGCCGCGGGGGCCTAGTTACTTTCCCTTAGATGGAAAGTAACCAAAGATCAAGTCATATCGATGCTTCAACGCTCCCTGCCGGTTCTTTACGCTTTTTCCGTGCTTCGCACATTGCAAAAGCTAAACCGTCATTCCCGCCATACGCCCGGCCCGCCGATATGACGTCCCACCGCTCGTTTTTGATTTACCGCAAATATTGTTTTCAGGTCAGCAGACCAGCCTCGGGCGAAATCAGGCAAAACAATGGTGGGCTTGAGCGTGGTAAGGGCATAGCAATAGTTGCTGAAGCCGCGGCTTGGAGCGAACGCAGTGGGGCAACATTTTGCAGCCCGTGGTTTTACCTGATTTGCAGGGCAAAGGCCTTGTGCGGCAAAGAAGCCTTTCTGCTGAAAAGCATTTTTGGTTACTTTTGATGCCTCAAAAGTAACAGCCCCGCGGCAATTGAGCGGGCACGGGTTATCAATTGAAGCAAAAAATTTACTTAAAACCCTATTTGTATTTTTTATTTCACCCTCTCCTCCATCGCAACCAACTCCTTCAAATTACTCACCGGTTTATCTAAATAAAAATAAGCGGTAGCAGAGTAATCATCTATGCGGTAAAAGTTGATCCAGCCTTCGGGGAAATTAGGATCGGTTAATTTCTGCGGATGATCAAGAAGTCGTGTGAAATTCTTTTCGCCCGCTACAGAAACCGGCTTCAGCGGGATGCCTTTGGCTATCATGGATTTTACTTCTTCCTGCGTACCGCCGCCGATCTCCTGTATGGTAGCCTTAAAATTTTCATTAAAGTATATAGCATCCGGGATATGAAAACGGTAAAAAGCATACTGGCCTTTGGCGGTATCAGCAACGGTACAACCCTGGTACATATGGGTAAAAGTGCCCTCGCCCCAGCCGGTACCGATATAATCTTCTGAACCTGTACCGTTAATAGTCGGATAGGTGGTGTCGCCATCAATATACATCTTCACCTCGCCCTCGCCCCACCAGGTGTGGCCATAGCTGGCATCAACATTTACGCCTACATTAATGCCTAAAAAGCGGCCTTTGCCTGTGATGGCTGGCAGCAGTTCAAAGTCTTTGGTCAGTTCAGAACGGATAGACCTGTTCCAGCAGGCATGGAAGTAAAGCATATCCGGCTGTGGCTTATCCGTCAGCACATAATCTATATCGAAATAGAGCGAACCGAGGTCTGTTTTACTCTCGTTGGTCAGTACTACTTTAGCGCCCTTTTTAAAGGGCATGGGAATGTAGCAATTAAAGCTGCGACCCTCAGGGTCTGTGAATAATGCCGACTGGAATGCGATTGGCCGACCCAGGCCCACGCAAAAGAAATCGCCAAATGGTACATCTACCGCCGGTTTATCAGCACCATCCCAATACATCCTCAAACGCAAGGAACGCAGCATAGGTAATGATCGGTCGCTGATGGTGACCCAAATGCGCTGGATCATTCCTGCAGAGTTCACATTTAATAAGGTTTTACTTTCTCCCGCTTTAAGCGATTCAAAGGCAGCGCCTTTCCCGGTTTGGTTGGTTTTACCGCCCTCGCCTTTTACCCCGTTCAGGTTCTCAAAACTGCTTACTCTTGATTGCTGCCCTTTGGGCATGGTGTAAAGTTCCTGTGCCGAAATTTGTTCGGCAACAAAAAACAGAGCTGCTATCAGCAGCGGCAGGATTTTTTTTAAATGTGAAGGCATTGTAATTGGTTTGATCAATGTTATTAAAAATAAGCGGAAATAACAATGATGGGTTCATGTTGGTGACAACAGGACACTATATACGTGTTAGACCATGAAAAAACGCGAATAGGTTTAAATTACTATATTGGTAGTCTAAATCTTAAGCATGGGATTAATTATTTCAGGTGCTTTTCTATTAATTTTATCTGCTATTGGGTCGTTGGTGTTTTCATTTCCTTCTGATATGAAAATCAACGAAAGTGAATTTGAGGGTAAAAACGCATGGCAGCGTTTAAATAAGAAAGGAAAGAAATACGCAATATTCTCAATACTCGTGTTAGCATTGAGTGAATATATATTGATATCTAAAGGGCTTGACGACTTAACTCCAAAAACAGTGAGCAAGCCTGAAAAAGACGTTGTTTTTATCGCAAAAAATCAAAAAGAAACTACTAAAATAATTAAGTACTTGCCATCCAATAAGACAATAAATAACCCTTATATGGCTGTATGGAGAGATAGCACAGGGTTTGCTACTATTAAAAATACATTGTATGTAAGGATTTGCTTTAAATGTATTAACAATGCAATTGCGTACCACATCAAAAGCAGTTTAATCAGTTTAAGTTTAAAAAATGGCAAGGTAAATTTAATTGGTGCCCTAAGTCCAAAGGTTGCTAATGAAAATATTTCATCATTTGGAAACCAATATGCCTACATAGGCAGAGCTGTGGTTCTTCCAACACAATTAGGTAGCCATATTGATACTACCTATTATTTCTTCAAAGGTGATTATTTTACGCAAGAAATCGGGGGCGCAAAGAAAACCTTAAGAGAGTTATTTTATACTATACCTAAAGAACTTCCCATAACTCCGTCTAACATTAAATTAGAACAAGTGGATGATCAGGAAATCTATCAAGCAATAAAAGAGTACTTGATTAGTAAGAGGTATTGGTAATTTGTTTATCTTCTTTATATTTTAGAACTTTAGCTACTTCGCCTAATAATTTATCTAAACAATATCCTTTATATCAACCCCCAACTTATCAGCAACATTTTTTAAGGTTGTTATTTTACTGGCGTACTGTCCGCCCTCAATCCTACTAAGTGTTGAATAGTCCAACTGGCATAACTCACCTAATCCGCGTATAGTGATTTTCTTTTCCTTTCGGATAGCTTGTATCTTTGCGCCTATTTCCTTACGTTTAACAAATTGACGCAGGTAACGATTTATAAATATCGGGATCATGCGGAGTTTGCTTGTAAGCGAATGCAAATGAAAGCCATTGAGGATAATAAACAATTCAGTAATACCGCAGTCCCTAAATTTAAAGTACATGCTTTTTACCTTGTACACGAGGATATGTTCAGGGATTAGTATATTTGTATATGTCAGATCAAAAGCCCCCCAAAGAAGCCTCACAGCTATTTCATAATATTATTAAGGCAAGTGTATCGCCTAAAGCTACTGGCGCGGTTACGCCTAAGAAGAAAGAGGTTAAAACGAAAACTAAGAAATGAATTAATCATTAATTCTATGATTAGCCTAATTAATCAAGATCATATCAGTAGTTTCAGCAGTAAAATGTTGAAAAGCATATTGGAGAACGAAATTATGTTGGGTAATGAAATAAACGAAACAGCAAAGGACTGGCCGTATCAAAATTGCATTTCAATTTTTTTAAAGAAGCCATTTTCACAACGCTATCATTTATTTCCCGGAATAGAGTATAGGGAAACTACCGATCCGCATTATTCTAAAGCGTATTATGTCGATAAAGCGACAAATGATTTTCTTGCATGTGCATTTGGGAATGACATTTTTAAACTGCCCGTGGTCTAACACATATATAGTCTCCTGACAACACCAACATGGGCAGGTCCACAATAACAATGTATGGTTGAATGTTGGTGATAAAACCACCCTAACGGGGAAGTGTATCCCCATATAATTTATTATCCCAATGAATCCGGGAACCGCTCCCTGATCTCGCGCTGTATTTTTACCAGCTGGCTGCGGAGGGTAGTAATGGTGGCAATTACGGTAAGCTTGTCTTCAATGCCTTCGTCAAAGCTATTATTGCTTAATAAAAGCTTCCTGATCTTCAAATTTATCTCACCGGACTCTTTTTCTAATTCTGCCAATGATCTCATCATGTTCTCGCGAGCGTAAATTAAGTACACCTTTTTAGATTTATCGCTTATGTGGTTTAAGCTTATTAGCCATATAAAGATGAAAAGAATCACTTTCTGTAACACCCCGTAGTTTTCCACACAGCATCATTTAGACTGATGAAAATGAATATCCCGGCTTAAGTTTTTCACACAACGCTATCTAACAAGTGTTTAAAACTTTTATGGGTGCTGATGAGACGTGGCATACAATATGCATATAACTAATTGATGCTGATAGTAAGATTGGTAAAAGCGGCAAAAAAACCGCCGGAAGCGAAGGCATCATAGTTTAATATAGAAACGAACGGATAAAATTGAAGCAATTAATAATCAACTGTCAATAAAATGAAACAAACCTTTACACAACAACCCATCATCCCGATAGGCTATACCGGGAGAAACTTTAATAGCTGGCAAAAATATTTGCAAAAGCAGCTGGACAAGATCAAGAATACGAATATCAATAAAAGGATCGTCGCTTAAGTTGCCGGCGTACTTATAATTCGGCTTTCAGTATCTTCCACACATTTTCGGCCACTATCTTAGCGCCTTCAGCGGTGGGATGAATGCCGTCGGCCTGGTTCAGCTTGGGATTGCCGCCTACATTGGCTAACAGGAAGGGCACCAGGGCTATCTTGTTCTTTTCAGCCAGTTTTGGGAACAGACCTTTAAAACTGTTTACATAATCGCCACCCATACTTGGCGGCACCTGCATACCAGCCAGCACTATTTTGGCATCCGGGTATTTGGCTTTTACTTTATTGATAATAGCCTGCAGGTTTTGTTCGGTTTCCTTAACCGGGATACCGCGCAAGCCATCGTTGGCGCCCAGTTCCAGTATAAATACATCAACTTTTTGTTTTAATATCCAGTCGATACGGCCCAGGCCACCTGCTGTAGTTTCGCCGCTTACACCTGCATTTACAGCTGTATAAGGCAATTTCAGCGAATCGATCTTACGTTGTATCACGCCAGGGAATGCATCTGAAGGGTCATCCAATCCATACCCGGCAGTAAGACTGTCGCCGAAAAAAAGGATGGTTTTTTTGTTGGATATAGTGGTTGTTGTGGTACTATCGGCTTTTTGATCTGTATTGGCGGGTGAGTTATTATTACCGCATGATGTCATGATCAACATAAATAAAAAATAACCTATAAATTTTACTTGTTTCATTTTACGGTTCTCTAATTATATATTATTAAATGAAAACACCCGTTCGCTCAATTGCCGCTGGGCTGTTACTTTTGTCTTGATACAAAAGTAACCAAAAGATCAAGTCATATCGATGCTTCCACCCGCCCTGCCGGTTCTTTACGCTTTTTCCGTGCTTCGCACATTGCAAAAGCTAAACCGGCATTCCCGCCATACACCCGGCCCGCCGATATGACAGCCCCCTACACATTTTGTTTTAACGTCAGCAAAACAGCTCGGGCGAAATCGGGTAGAATAAGTATGACCTGTGCGCAGGGAAAGGCATAGCCATAGTTGCTGAAGCGTAAGGAAAGAGCGAACGCATTGGAGCAACATTTTGCAGCCCGTCGTTCTACCTGATTTGCAGCGCAAACGCTTGTTTGTGGGCAAAGAAGCTGTTCTGCTGACAGAAAAACAACTAATCTCTATTCTCTAATCACTGATCTCTAACCTTACACATCCCTCCGCAATATCTCCAGCGGCGGTTTATTTAAAATACCCCTGCTATTAAACAGGCCGATGGCGATGGTTAGTATCGCAATGGCTAAAAATAACAGCAAGGCGGGCAGCAGGTCGGCATTGAAGGGGATATCGAAACTGAATTTCGCCAGCAGCCAGCTGCCTGCAAATGCGATCAGGATACCTGTGGCTGCGGATAGTGCGCCTAAAAAGAAGTACTCGATAGCTGTAATAGCGAGGATCTGCTTACGACTGGCACCCATAGTACGCAGCAGCACACTTTCCTGTACACGCTGATATTTACTAATGCGCACCGAGGCAATTAAAACTACCACACCAGTTATGATGCTGAACATCGCCATGAATTTGATGATGTCGCCCAGTTTATCTAATAGTTCGTCCAGCACGCTCAAAATAAAACCAAGGTCGACAATAGACACATTGGGGAATTGCTTCACCACCGTTTGCTGAAACAATGCCGATGCCTGTTTAGATGGCACACGGGTGAGCAGCACATGAAATTGCGGCGCATCATCCAGCACGCCCTTCGGAAAAACAATGAGGAAATTGGTTTGCATTTTATTCCAGTTCACTGTACGGATACTGGCTATTTTTGTGGCCACCGGCGTGCCCTGTACATTGAAAACCAGGTGATCGCCAAGCTTAAAGTTATTATGTTTGGCAAAACGGTCCTCCACAGAAACCGGTACTTCGCCCGTTTTTGGGGCATGCCCTACCCAATCGCCATCTGTAACTTTTTCAGTTGGCGTCAGCGAATCGCGGTAGGTTACCCTGTACTCATTGGCAAAGGCGTGGGGTGATATTTTAAGCGTGGTATCCTTTTTAACATCCGCTTCGGTTTTACCGTTTACCTTTTGCAGGCGGATGGTGATCACAGGTACCTGTTGCAAAATGGGCAAATGATGTTGACGCGCCAAATCAGCAACGCCTTTTTCTTGTTTTGTTTGTATATCAAACAGGATCATATTAGCCTTGTTGGTGCTGGCCGATATAGCCACTTGTTTCACCAATAAGCTCTGGATAAAGAACAGCGTGCATATAAAAGCCGTACTTAACCCGATAGACACGATCAGGATGATAGTCTGATTATTTGGCCGGTACAAATTGGCAAAACCCTGTCGCCATAAATAACTCCACGAGCTTTTGATGAACACCCGCATCAAGTACATCAGCAGTTTGGCGATGAGTGTTAGAATGAGAAATGCGACAAGTATCCCGATGGTGAAAAATATACTCGCAATCCAACTGTCCAGTTGAAAAAAAGTAAATATGATGATGAATGCCCCAATCAGTAAATAAACCAGCCAGCGCAAAGGATCACGCAGCAGATTAAGTTGTTCGTAAGATATACGTAGTGTATTTAACGGCGATATATTGCGGATAGCGATCAGCGGCAATAAAGCAAAAAGGACAGAAATGATAACACCTAACAATATTCCCTGCCCAATGGCCAGCCACGAGATATCTGTAGAAATGGATATCGGCAGGAAATCTTTAAAAATAACAGGCATCAGGTGCTGTACCACGCTGCCCAGTATAGCCCCGGCGATGGAGCCGATCAATCCTATGCCCACTATTTGTATCAGGTAGATCAGGAATGCTTCGTGGGCCTTTACACCCAGGCAGCGCATGATGGCGATGGATGCGATTTTCTCGCGCACATAAATATGAATAGCGCTGGCCACACCCACGCAGCCCAACAACAATGCGATAAAACCGACAAGTGACAAAAATCGCGTCAGGTCACCAAAGGAACGCCCTGTGTTTTCCTTGCGGGTATCGATGGTATCATAGTTCATCCCGGCTTTTTCAAGGCGCTTGTCCAGGCTTTTAGCCAGTTTGGTCATATCGACCTTGTGATTATACTTATAGTAAAAATTGTAGTTGATGCGGCTGCCTTTTTGCAGTAAACCCGTTTGCTCCAGGTATTGCATCGGGATATAAACTATCGGCGCAATACCGGATGAAATGCCTGTTTGTCCCGGCGCTTTATTTAATGTACCGGCGATCAGAAAGGTCACATTCCCCACTTTAATAGAGTCGTTCACCTTGGCGTTAAATTGCAGCATCAGGGTTTGATCAACCAATGCTTTTTTACCACTGCGGAAATCAATACCTGCTTTTACAGGTGTAGTTTCCAGTCTGCCATAATAAGGAAATTCCCCATGCAAGGCGCGTACCTGTACCAGTCTTGTTCCCTGGCTTTTTGGGAACAGGATCATGGAAGGAAAACTGCGTTCTTCCGAGCGTTTATCTCCAAGTGAGTCGATCAATGGCTGCATGGAAGCCTCCACCGGCTTATTGCTCATGATGGTCAGATCAGCACCTATTAAAGCAGCCGCCTGGGTATCTACATCTTTTTTCAGGTTGAAGCCGAAAGAGTAAATAGCCACCAAAGCCGCAATTCCAAATACAATTGATGACACGAAAAGCAATAAACGTGACCGGTTACGGCGACTGTCGCGCCAGGCCATTTCAAAAAGCCAGGGTATATTCGGCTTACGCTTATAATTGATGGGGGTATTCTCCATAACGGGTTAAGCGTTTGCGTTGGTTTTATCGTCGGCAGCCAGTTTACCGCCTTTAATGCGGATGATGCGCTGGGTTTTGGCGGCCAGTTCCAAATCGTGAGTGACCAAAACAAGCGTTGTACCTGCTTCCCTGTTCAGGTCGAAGATCAGCTTCACCACCTTTTCGCTGGTTTCGGCATCCAGGTTTCCAGTAGGCTCATCAGCAAATAATATTTTAGGCTGATTGCTGAAAGCCCTTGCCAGTGACACCCGCTGCTGCTCGCCACCTGATAATTGTGCCGGGTAATGATGCCCGCGGTCGGTCAACCCTACTTTATCCAGCAGATCCATCGACCGGGCTTTGATGTTCTTTTCACCGCGCAGTTCCAGGGGTACCATCACATTTTCCAAGGCCGTCAGCGTAGGCAGCAATTGAAAATTCTGAAAGATAAAACCGACATACTGGTTACGAACCTGGGCGCGTTTGTCCTCGTTCAGGTCGCCTAAATTGATACCGTTCAGTTCTACAATTCCGGTTGAGGAACGGTCAAGCCCGGCGCACAAACCCAGCAAGGTAGTTTTGCCGCTGCCCGATGGCCCGACAATGGCATTGGTTGATCCGGCACTGACCGAGAAATTGATATTATCCAGCACCGTCAATGTTTTGCCTGCACTGTTATAGGTTTTACCCAGGTTGCTAATATTCAGGATGGTGTCCACTCGTTATCTGTTTTTTGTTGGATGAACAGCAGCGGTAATTGTTACCCGCCGCCAAATAAAAATAGGGTATCAACAGCCTGTTGGCCGCTAATACCCTGATAAATGATTTTGAAATGAGAAAAGGAGAGCTGTCATGCTGAGCCAGTCGAAGCATGGTGGGGAAGGCCTTTACGCGCGCCCTTCGACAAGCTCAGGATGACAGCGCACCCAAAAATCCGAAATCGAAAATCCGAAATCCGAAATTAACTAGATTCCCATCGCTCTTAAATTCTTATAGCTGGTGGTCAAGCTTGCAAACGCATCCTTTGGCATATCATGCTCAACGAAATAATGCTGCGCTCCGGCGATTGATACATTGGCGAAAACAGTCTTAAAATCTACCACACCTTCGCCTACAGGTTCCAGTGTCGTAAAATCCTTGCTGATGTCCTTTATGTGCAGCAGCGGGAAACGCCCCGGATTAGCTTTAAACAGGTCAACCGGATTAATGCCTGCCTTGGTTGCCCATGCCAGGTCAAGTTCCATTTTCACCAGGTCGGCCTGGGTACCGGATAGTAATAAGGTGTATGGCGTTTTGCCTTCCACCTGCTTAAACTCCATATCGTGGTTGTGATAGCAAAGCTGGATATTTGCTTTTTTACATAGTTCGCCAGTTTTATTCAATATCTCTGTCGAACTTTTGATATCATCCATTGTTTCGGTAGGGATATTGGCGCATACCAGGTAAGGTATCCCGCCTTCTGCGGCCTGGTCAACCAGCTTCTGCATATCATCCCGCAAATTATCCATGTGGGCTGGCAGAGACATTCCCTTTGGCATTTTCATTCCTTTTGGCATTTTAAAAGGTGCGCCCAAAACGTGGTGCGATTTCCAGGTCATGCCCAATTCCTTGCACAAAGCGGCAAATTCCTTTGGTTTCATGCCATAATAGCCCGGCAACTTACTAAAAGCCGACTCAATTTCTTTGTACCCGATATCAGCTATCTTTTTCAGGTTGCCCTTTACGTCGGTTTCAATAATATTAAATAGGGTAAAAAGCTGTACGCCAAGCGGATGTTCTTCAGGCGCAAAAAAAGCTGAAACCGATTTCGGCAGCAATAAAGCACCCAAGGCTGCTGCGCCGGTGCCTGCCAGGAATTTTCTTCTGTTTAACATATGTCTTTGGTTTGATAATTTAGTTCTGTAAGATAATAAATCATTGCGTCAATACAACACAATAGCATTTATTTTATCAAAAAAACATCCCTAAGCAAATCTTCTTTCAAATTGCGTAAAAACACGTATGAATTACCGTGTTAGCACTACCTTTTCTTGCTCCGCTAATCCCCAAATTTGAATCATGATAATCATTACCGTGTTACTGGCAAGGCGCATTAAAGCATTAAGATACTTCAATTATGTTTCTGCGGAAGCACTTTATCTGTTAACCGGTATTTGAAATAAAAGGAGTTGAGGATAAACCCCTATGATAAACAACAGGATAAAATAGTTAGGGTCTATACAACGTCCTGCTGATGTGGCAGCGGCCGTTGCTAATGGCAACGGCCAAACTGCCACTAAAATGAATAAGTATTAATTAAAATAAGATGAAAAATCTGATCATGTATTTTAAAGATTGCCTTTGGGCAGTAGCCGCAGCTGTAAAGAAATTTTTTAGAAAACGAAAAGGCGGACAAATCTGCATGACCTCAGATGAAGTACTTTTTGTTTAGTCCCCTCTAATAGTTCATTGCCTGTGCCCGCCCGGGTAAACCTGTTGTGTTGGTTAGCAGGAGGCAATGGTTGGTTATAGTTAGTTTAGTTTAGTGAATTACAGCTGTTACGCGAGGTGACGGCTGTTTTTTTGCTTTGTGTTTATTGAGCTGAAAGCTCAATGGATGGGTTACCACGAGTTACGCTGCGCTAAACTCGCGGTAGCATTCGTAAGCTAATCTCTACTTCCAGCTAAACATCTCAAGCGCAATATCACCGTGACCACCTAGTGGGACCGACGGCGGGCCATTAGGATTGGGTGGCGGCGGACCAGCGGGTTTTCCATCCGGCGATACCCTTGGTTTCGGGCCGCCATCTCCTGCACCACCTGCAATGTAGATATGATGATTCAAAACCGTACCTCCAACCCCGTTACGGGCCTTGTTCACCTTGGCAGCCTCAACCCATTTTGCTGACGGATCAGCCACATTTAAATAATAAACATCTTTCTGCGGACCGTTAGGTAAAGTAGCAGTAGCCCGCTCACCACCTATGTAAAATAATTTACCATCCAGGTTTACTGCTGTGCCGCCACCGGTTCCCTGTGGTAATTTGGCATCCAGTGTCGTCCATTTTCCGGTCTTAAAATCATAGCAATCTACCTCTAATACCACCTTATCGAAGAACGACATAAAATTATCGGGATCATGCAAACTGGTATTCCTGCCGCCTATGGCATACAGCTTATCACCTATCACTACGGCCATGCTATGATCTCGGATGTGTGGTGCATCAGGCAAAGCTTTCCAGGTATTAGTTTTTGGATCGTACTCGTCAAATAGGCCGTTAGTTCCGCTGCTGTGGCCATGTTTGATACCGCAAACAATATACAGTTTACCGTCATGCGCAGCCTCGCCTGCACCACCACGGCGCCTGTCTTCCGGCAAACCGGCTAACTGCTCCCATTTATCAGCCTGTGTATCATAACTATAGGCATAAGGTGCCGGGACCTGGTTAGGATATTGCCCGTTATCAAAGGCATCCAGCACGTAGATCTTATTACCCCAGGCTGTAGCCTGTAAGTGGTGCATGGTAACAGGTGCCTTAGCCTTCTGGCTCCACAATTGAGTAGCCGGGTCATAAACTTCTATATTTTTAGCCGGACCATCCCCGCCCACCATATATAATTTACCATTAACAGCCACCAAGCTGCCTTCGCCGCGTGCATCTATCTTGTTTTTTGTTTTGACCAATTGCCAGTTACCCGTTTGCGCCTGAACTAATATGCCGCTCAGCAGTAAAGCAGCGGTTAATAAAAGTTTTCTATGAGCCATGATTGAAACGTTTTAGGAATTCATAATTAAAACTAACTAATCTCTGATCAACTAATCTCTAATCTCTAAACTACACCCACCTCCCCAAAAACTGGCCGAATGCTTCTTTATACTGATCGCCGATGGCAATATTCATTTTCCCTATTTGAAGGGAATTCTTGGTCATGGTGGTTACTTTATCCAATGATACGATGAAAGAACGGTGTACCCGCATAAAGCGTTTGGCCGGTAATTTTTCTTCCAAAGCTTTTAGGCTTGTTAGTGATAGAACTGCTTTTTCAACACCTTTCAAATGTACCTTTACATAATCCTTCAGGCCTTCTATGTACATAATATCATCGAGCGCTATGCGTACCAACTGGTACTCTACCTTCAGGAACAAATAATTATCATCCGCATTTTCGGATGTGTTACTAACTGCAACAGCTGGAGCCGCAGGTTTGTTGAGTAGTTCATGATAATTTAATGCCTTTTGTGCTGCGCGGAGGAACTCTTCGTAATTAAAGGGCTTCAACAGGTAATCCAGCGCATCTACCTTGTAACCTTCCAGCGCAAACTGATTGTAGGCCGTGGTAAAAATAATGCGCGGTTTATCTGCACCCTTATCCAGCACACGGGCCAGCTCGATACCGTTCAGGTCGGGCATCTGAATATCTAGGAATATCAGGTCGATCTTTTGGGCATGTATGGCCTTTAATGCATCTACGGCTCCGGAGTATTTCCCCACCAAATTTAAAAATGGTGTTTGCTCAATAAACTTGCAAACCAGTCCGAGCGCCAGGGGTTCGTCGTCAACAGCAATGCAGTTCAGGGTCATGACAGGTCGATGGTTAGGTGAACGGTATATTCGTTGTCGGCATTCATCTCGCTGATATCCAGCTTGTATTTCCCGGCATAAAGCAGATCGAGCCGGCGGCGGGTATTCACCAGGCCAATGCCGCTATTGGTATCCAGGCTGATACTGTTATCATTGATGATCGAGTTTTTCACGGTCAGATCGAGGGTCTTACCTATTTGCAGGATAACAATATCGATATGACTTTGTTGCGTGGCACTCACCCCATGTTTAAAGGCATTTTCAACAAAAGGCAGGAATATCATGGGTGCCAAAGGCATATCCTGCAGGTCCTGTGGCGTTTTAATATATATCTTCACCACATCCGTCAGCCGCAATTGCATCAGGCTGATATAATCCTTTACAAACGCGATCTCCTGGCTCAATAAGGTATGCGCCTGCTGGGTATCATAAAGCAGGTAACGCATCATGCGTGATAACTGGTGGATGGCCTTCCCTGCCACTTCCGCATCAACCTGGGTAAGCGCATAAATATTATTCAGCGTATTAAAAAAGAAATGCGGGTTGATCTGCGCTTTCAGGAACGAAAGTTCAGATGTTACCTTATCCTGCTCCAGTTCCTGATTTTTTTGTTTATCAGCCTGCCATTTCTGAATAGCGGTGATACTGGTGCTCACCCCCATTACCAATGCGATAATAGCCAGCAGCGCAAAATCCCAACCGTGGTCGCGGCCATCACGATGCCTTGCCGGTCCCCTTTTATGAAACGCGGCTTCCATTAACTGGCGGATATTCAGCCATTGGTCGACATAAATATTCAACAATATAATAGTAGCAGCGATACCAACAATGATCAGAAAGTAAAGACCAGTGCGGTTCTTTAACAAGATCTTGGGGACCAGTACAAATGAATTGGTGTAGTAAGCGGTCACCAGCAGGCTGAAAATAATGCTTTGTTTGATCCATAGCTGGTAGGGCACAACAATATTATAGGTGATGGGCGGGGATAAGTAGATCATGCCGAACACACCCCACATAAGGATATGGATCAGCGTGGTTACCAGCTTGCTCTTGGATTTTGGGATCAGCATCAGAGAGTTAATTTACAATCATTTAATTAAATAAGCATAATATGCAGGCACAATATTACAAATCGGTAAAGCAGCAACCAATCTAAACCGCCCGGCAGGGCATATTTGCCGACAAAGAGTCCTTTAGCATCTTTAAAGAGTGATTTACCGCTTTCATCGGTTTTCTGGTATGATTTATAGGATAAAAAACCACCTCCGTCTATACATAACTACCACCCGTCTATTCTATTTTTTAGTGTATTAATAATAGGATTGTTTTGCAGCATCATAATTGTAAAACATGAAATTCAGATACCTATTTGTTGCCATTATTTTGATATTGACTGCACAGGCCTACGCCCAAACCGGGCGGCAGGTAAGCGGTGTGGTAAAGGACTCGACAGGTATTACCCTGCCGGGATCAACCATCAAATTATTTACTTCGGCTACAGACAGCCTTGTTACCGCTACGGATGTGAATGGCAAGTTTACTTTCCCAACTGTCAGCGTCAACCAGTTTAGCGTAGTGGTATTATCAGTAGGTTATCAGCCTTTGAAACGCCGGTTTATTTTAAATAACGATACCAAACCTGCCGACCTTGCTCCCATCGTACTCAAAAGCGAAGCGATAGCGCTCAGAGGAGTAACCATATCGGATGTAAACTCCATTAAATTAAAGGAAGATACGGTGGAATATAATGCCGCTGCCTACAAAGTACGCGAAGGCGCACCGGTTGAGGATGTGATCAAGAAGCTGCCGGGAGTTGATGTGGATAAGGACGGTAACATTACCGCACAAGGTAAAAGTGTAAGCAAAGTAAGATTGAATGGTAAGGACTATATGGCGGGTGATGTAACCAGCCTCACCAAAAACCTGCCTGCAGATTTGGTGCAGAATATACAGGTGGTGGATGATTATGGCGACCAGGCCAATATTACCGGTATTAAAACCGGCGATCCACAAAAAGTACTTAACATCAACATCAAAGCCAATAAAAATTACGGCTACTTTGGTCAGGGTACCGTTGGCGGTGGTCAGGATGCCATACCGCAGGTAGACGGAACGAAGGATGCCGGGCGCTATATCGCGTCAGCAAATATTTTCAGCTTTAGCGGCAACAGGCAGATAGCTGTATCGGGCAACCTGAATAATACCAATACCAACCTGTTCAACTTTGGTGGCGGTCCGGGAGGCGGCAGACGGGGTGGTGGCGGCCCTCCGGGGTTCAACAGCAACTCGGCCGATGGTATTACTACGGCACGGGCATTGGGCTTCAACTACCGCGACAGCTGGGGTAAAAAGATCACCGTTTACGGAAGCTACAGCTTTTCTGATAATACGGTAAACACCGTAAGTACCTCTATCCAAAACAATATATCCATTGATAACCCAACGGTGAACAACACCAGCAGCACCGAGCAGGACGACAAGATCAACCACCGCTTTAATTTCAACATGGAATGGAAGCCGGATACGGTCAACTATTTCAAGTTCAGTCCGACATTTTCTTATTCAAGTGTGAAGACCGTAGAAAGTGCGGCAAGCGACCTGTTAGCCAGTTCCTCTACCATATCTGATTATACATTAAATTTAATGAGTCATTCATCCGCCCCAAATGTGGGGTTAAATGTATTGTACAATCACCGTTTTGATACGCATGGCCGCAACTTCAGCGTACTGGTAACGGGAGGATCATCTACCAGCAACCAGTATCAGAACCCTGTGTATAATTACCTGGCGGGACAGGCCAATGCCCCCGTGAACCAGGAGATCAATACTAACAGCCGCACCGATAGCGTGGGTACCTCGGTATCCTACCTGGAGCCGCTGAGCAAGCTATCATTTTTAGAACTGAACTATGCCTACCATTACGCTAACACGACTGCCGATAAAACCACCGATACGCTGACTGATGCAGGAACACCTGTTCGCTACAGCCTGTTGAGTAACGATTACCGTTTCCAGTTCATCACCAACCGCGTGGGCCTGAACTATCGTTTTATCGAAAAGAAATATAATTATACCCTCGGTGTAGCAGCACAGCCTACCATATTGGAAGGATCATCATTAGAGAGTGCGCCGACGCATATCAGCACCTTCAATTTTTCGCCTGTTGCCAGGTTTATCTATAATTTTTCGCGCAGTCAGTCGCTTAGTTTCAATTACAACGGGGCAAGCGCTTCGCCAACATACAGCGAGCTGCAGCCGGTTACGGATTACTCCAGCGCCAGCTACCCGGTGCAGGGTAACCCCGACCTGAAGCCCGAGTATAACAATACCTTTAACCTGCGCTATAATAAGTTCGACTTTGCATCGGGGAACGTGTTTTTCTCGAACCTGAACTTTACGCAGACCGACAACAAGATCGTGGCCAAAACGGTGACCTTCCCGCGTAACTACCCGGCCAACCCGCACCTGGCCGGTACTATCCTGACCCAGTATACCAATGCCAACGGCTATTATGGTGCATCTGCATTTTACCTGTATGCCAAACCCTGGGAAAAGCGTAAGTATACCCTGCTCATCAACGGCAACATCAGCTACAACAACAATATTTCGTACATCGGCAATGTGGACTCCACCACCTTTAGGGAAGAAGATCAGAGGAACGTTGCCAAAAACCTGGTGCTGACGCGGGGTCTGCG
>JBEHXM010000087.1:0-23485 GCA_048498695.1 Bacteroidota bacterium | reverse complement strand
AGTAATTTTATTATATAGGTTCCGGCGGCATAGTTGCCCACATTAATTTGTGTGCTGTAGTTACCGGTTGTGGTACTTTTTTCTGAGTAAAAAGTTTGCCCCAAACTACTGACCAACGACAGATTTACCGGAACTGCTGCCTTTGACGCAAACACCACATTCAACTGTGTACTTGCTGGATTAGGAAATACAGTTAAACCGATATCATTGCCTGCTGAAGTTGTATTGAATAGGACATATACCAAATTTTCTGATTGGGAAATACAACCGCTGCTTAGCGTAACATCCACGCGATAGGTACCGCTGCGGGTTGGCATGTAAGTTTGACCTGTTGCCCCGGTAATAGCAACACCATTTAAATACCACTGATTATTAGCCGCTGCACTTGAACTTAGCGTAGTGCCATTTTGAGTGATCACAGGCCTGGTAACTGGTACTGCCTGCCTTTCAACTGATGCACACCCCGGACTTTTTACATGAATATCATATAAATAATAATAAAAGCTTTTGTAATAGGCCGTGTCAGAAGCCGAAGTAGCCGTATTGCCCGTGATGCTGAAAATATCTCCTATTTTAAAAGGATAACCGCTTACGCCTCCATTGTTCCGGTACAGCGTTGCAGTATTATCATAAGTTGCACTGATAGTGTAATCTCCGGCTGCGGGCAGCAGTAAATTTAAATTATAAACCTGCCCCTGATCATTCGGATCTTCATCCTGCGCTCCGGGTGTGGGAGTGGTTGAAGTAGCCGTTGCATTGATGGTAGTAGATGATACTATCTGACCGCTGGTATCGGCGACACTGAAAATGATTTTCCCGCTATTGCCAATATATAAGCGTGCACTTTCTATGATCAATGGTATGCGTGTGGATACACTTATTGCCGGCGTAAACTGGTTATATCCTCCCGTTGTGAAAACATTTTTGGTAGCGGGGCCGACATTTCCTTTAAAATCATTTAAGCCTGCATAAAAAGTATTATTAACAGGCTCCTGCGTAGTCGTCGTGGGCGAACCATAAGCAAAAGGTATGGCATCACCTATATTTTTATACCACAGAAATTCTCCGTCCCCATTTCCGGTCAATAAATATGATTTGCTGCTATTGCAATAATTAGCTGCCAGATTGGTAGCCACTGGCGGGTTATTGATGGTAACCGTATCGCTTACCTGGTTGTTACCTGCAACAGGGTCGTCTGCGAGGTTAACCGACGCATTTATAATATAGGTTGCACCGGATGTAATATTAAACGGCGTGTCAAATGTAAAATCATCCTGTGCCGACGGCGCAAGCGTCCCTGTATAATTCTGGCTGAATGTGCTCACAGTATTATCGGGTGCTTTTATGGTGACTTTGACAGGGATATCAGTCAGAGTAGTACTGCCAAAATTTTTAAGCGTTACTGTAACCGGTGTCGTGCCAGAACAGTTACCCCCAGCTGATGGATTAACAATAGCAATTAGCCCCGCATCAATACTGGTTTGTAAAAATTGCACACGGTAGTCCTGTGTTTCTCCTTTTGCATAGGTACCGCAGGCATTTATTGTTGAGGGATCGGTAGTTTCAGTCAAAACTACGCGCATTAAACTGAAATCGCCCGGTGTAACGGATGCCGGAACGGTTATATTAGTTGTGTATGCGCCTGTTGCATTAATCGCACTTGTAGTGGCCACCAGTTCATTTGGCTGGAAAACATTATCCCCGTTCCAGTCAATAAATACTTTAGCTATCTTACTAAAATTAGCGCCGCAGGTACCTAATGTCAGGCTTAAAGGATAGGTCTTATTTTGTTCAAGCTGTATGGCAGGCAGATTGGTATAATCTGAGTAGGTTGTACATCCCGCTGGTGGTGTATTGTTTAAATTGGATAAGGTCACGTTATCGATGCGCGAATCTGCACTGGATAGTGGCCTTGAAGTGCAATATACCGCTCCGCCAATTCCGGTTACGATCAGCGAATATGGTTGCGAGCCCGATGTTAAAGTCCCTTTATGCGAAACTTTTATGGTATACGCCCTGCCGGAAATAGCTCCCGTTATGTACACCTGCTCCACATTGTCCCTTATATTATCCCCGGTAGTCGCAACAGCTGATGGATTATCAGGATCTAATATCCAGGGATTAAAAGTAGTAGTTGCATCGCTGATGCGGATATCCAGGTCGTTCACCAGTTTAGGGGTGCGGTCATTGATCGTCCCGTCGGGTGTTATTATACCTTCAGGGTCGGTCCAGGCTATGGTTGCCACCAAAGCGCCATTGCCCGAGGCGATCACATTAAAAGTTTGTGTGCGGCCCTGGTTTAATGTATTTTCCCTGATCATGCTTTTTGAGCCATTATCGGTAATGGCCTGGGCAGCCTTTTTCATATCCAGTAATCCCCAGCCATAAATGTAATCAGGGCCGGCATTTCCTGCATCGAAGGCTGTATGACAAGCCAAACCCTTTAACGTAGCCGACCGCATAAATATACCATTATGCATTTTTGCATAATACTCTTGCAAAAGGTATAATGAACCGGTAATATTTGGCGCCGCTTGCGAAGTGCCCGATAGGGTAATATAGCTGGTACTACTGCCGCTGCCGGTTGACAATACATTTAAACCATTACCCATCAAATCCGGCTTTATGCGGCCGTCATCTGTAGGACCCCAACTGCTAAAATAAGACACCGCAATACTTTGTGAGTTAGATGGCCCGTTTGGTAACGGATTTACCGAGCCTACCGTTATTATATTTTTTGCATTTGCAGTACTGCTTATATTATCATAACCATCATTACTGCTTATGCCAGCAGGCCGGGGCCCCTTGTCTACAAAGGTTTGATCACTTGGACTTGCATAGCCATAGTAATCATCACCTATAGCTGGACCGGTACTGCCACGCGCATTCCCGGCAGCTTCAACAATGGTGTAATAAGGTGCATTGTAAGCGATCTTGTCATAGCTCTGTGTATGATCTCCATAAAACCCGAAGGTATAATCTACTGTATCACCCGGTATCCCGTACCATTCCCACCTGTTTGCCCCATCATCAAAAACCCACCCGCCCATTTCGCCATAAGAATGGTTGGAAAGCAGCAGGTTAGGTGCCGCCGCACTCATTTCGGATATATCATTATTAAAATCATATGAGGATAAAGTAGAGGTATTAAAGGCCATCCCTTTTGCAGGCGGGTATTTACCTTTTGCCAGCATTGTACCTGCCACATGCGTGGCATGGTCAATTATAATTGAAGTATCTTTAAGTGTGATCGATTTACTTGCAAATTCCTGGTGCCCTTTATACACCCAGCCTCCATCCCATATGGCCAGCTTATTTTTAAGGAAAGTACTTGAGCCCGAAAGGTTCAATCTCAATGATCCGCCCGGCTGAACCAATGTGGTATTGGTAGTTGCGGCAGATACAGTATTGTCATCGGTAATAAAATACACCGGAAAACCGCGTTTGTTTGTGCCCTGGAGAGCGAGTATACCTCCGTTTTTTGTTTTACGGCGAACTACCCAACCATGAGCTTTAGCAAGAGAAAGCGCCTGGTTTATTCCCTTAAAATATAAGGCGCTTGACCTGGAACCCAGATCATCCAGTTGCTTTTTATTTGTGGTAGGTATTAGTGACTGCTGGCAAACTGCTTCTCCTGCAAAAATCAATAATAAAACACCCGTAACTATTAACGAGTAAAGTTTTTTCATTCGTCTTATATAATCAATTCTACCGCAGCGGCTAAAATTATGGTTTTTTTAAAACTAATTGTGATAAATAATACTTAATAAGAAATAGTTGATAACAATTTATTTAATTTTTATTAACCTGTTTTATCTGCCTGTATTGTTATAAACAGGGACTTTGTAACATTTAACAATTTGAAAACGTAAATAGTGTTGAATAAAAAAATTCTTGGATTTAAGTAATTAAGATTATTTTAGCACAAACTACAAACGATGAAATTAAAGGCAGGACTGGCCGCAGTTATTTTATTACTGGTTAATGTACTAACAGTAAAAGCCCAGGATACTAATCCTTGTGATCCTGATACTGGTGACTGCCCGTTGGATACCTGGACGTACTTTTTAGTTTTTGCTGCACTTGTTTTTGTTACTCTTTACTTATATCGTCGTCAAAAAAGCAGGTCTGTTTAAATTATTCCTGATAACTAACCTTAAAACGGATTTTTTTTTAAGCTTATCCTTTAAAGTGTGCCTATTACCAGCGCCCTCAAATCATTTCGCGGTCAAACATGTCTCCGTATATGTATCGCAAATATTATATGCAACTTTTAACTATTATTAAAAATTAATATTTCGTTTAGAGAAAATTGGTATGTCGTAGTGCTTTAATAATCAAAGCACTATAAATTTTACATAAATTTTGAAACAAATATTTTATATCATCGTAAGAACGAACTGATCAAAATTTAGCCCTTTTCATATGAGTATTATGCAAAAGGGAGGGGTTATGTTCTAGTTAATGAATAAGATGCTAAAAATACAGTTGCCTAAACTACTTATTACACTTTTCCTGGTATTATTTTTTGCAGGTAAGGCGCGTGCCGTTTATACTTTCACATGGAAAGGTACCACCAGCACAGCCTGGACAACATCAACCAACTGGACCAGGTCCGGATCAGGTGATGGTCACGGATACCCTGGGCAAACAGCAGCAGTTACAACAGATATTGTGCAGATAGGCACTACTACTTTTACCAATAACCGTAACCCGGTATTAGCAACTTCACTTAAGGTAGCTTCAATTGAATTTGGCAATAATGATGCTAATGACATGTCGCTAACTGTTAACGGTGCTACATTAACTGTTGTCGGCAATATCAGCCAGGATTTTATACCAGGATATATCAATTTCATTTTTCCCATTTCTCAATCACTGACAACAACATTGGCAGGTACCGGAACTATCATCTGTCAGAATTTTTTGGTCGGGGATACTACACAGCCTACTATTTTTACAAATAATTTAACGAAAGTAAGCAGCCAGATCAATCAGCTTACTATAAATGGCAATCTTGTACTTAATGCTGAAGGCGATAATAATTACATCATTTTCCTGGGATATTTTGACGTGAATTATCCTGAATTTTCTGTCGATAATAATAATCTCTTACTAAAAGGACAGATCATTACCACGTCGGATAACAATCCAAGCTCGGCCTTAAGCGGATTATCGGGCATTGGCTTATTCACTGCTGATAATAACTCAAACAACACACGCATTGAGCTGCCAAACGCAAATCCCATCGCTACGCCTATCGAATCGGGCTTTAGTATTAATTTTACAGGCGGCGGCAGCGGATCAGGTACGGTATTGTATGATAACGCCTCGGGTACGCAAACAGTGTATACAACCGCTACATCGGGTTTAGGGAATAATAACAACTATGATAACCTTACACTTAGCGGCGCCAGTGCCAAGACGATCCTGGGCGGAACATTATCGATAACTTCTGACTGGACAACCAGTGGGGGGGCTATCAATATGAACTCCAACAATACAGTTGTGACCGTAGGCGACGATTGGACCAATTCGGCAGTTATCACACAAGGTTTCGGAAATATAAGCATTACCGATGACCTGATAAATTCGGGGACCTTAAACCTGGGAACCGGCAGCCTTACCATAGCCGGCAATTATACCAATAGCGGCACTTACATACAAAGCACGGGCAATACCGTTTTTAACGGCATGTCTCAGGTACTTACAGACAATGGGACTGGAACAGCATTCAAAAATGTGATATTTAATGGTAATGGCGGTTCCTCGCAACCTGATATACTCAGTTCTGGTAATTTCTCGGTTTCAAGTTCCAGTATATTAACTATGGCCAATGCCACCTACTTAAATGCGAACGGTCATTTAACTCTTAATTCAGATGTCAATAGTTCGGCCACTGTTGCCGCCATACCATCCGGCGCAAACATAACCGGAAATGTTAATGTGCAAAGGTTCATTCAGGGCAGTACCGATCAGACCAAGCGCGGGTACAGGCTCGTCTCCTCTACTGTTTACACAGCTACTGTAGGCGGCATTAACTTGTTTGACCTTAAATATTTAAACACCAGCGTTTATACTTCGGGGTTAAATGGAACGGCGAATGGTTTTAGTGCCTCGCCTCTTAATAATCCTTCGCTCTATCTATTCCGCGAAGACATTAAACCACCTGCATCTAACAGTGTACTGTTTACTACCGCCTACAATTGGAAAGGTATTTCCAATATGAATAATACAAATGCCTATGATATAGGCACTCAAAAGAAAATGACCACTACTAACCTGGCTGATACTACGGTTAATATACCTGTTGGTAATGGTGTCCTGTTTTTTTTCAGGGGAGATAACGTTCATAACACCGTACATAAAACAACTACTCCTTTCAGCGCCCCGGAAGATGTGACGACCACACAGGTTGGCAAATTAAACACCGGGACGGTAAACGTGAAACTATGGTTTGCAAATGCATTGGGCCTGGGTAATAAATTATCTTATACATCAGCCTGGGTAAATAGCGGCACTGCTTCTTTAAGGGGCGGCTTTAATTTTGTGGGCAACCCTTATGCTTCCACTATTAACTGGGAAAAATATAACCGCAATGGTACAAACTCTTCTATTTATGGAACAGTATCAACTACCATCTGGGTGTTTAATGAGGCCAGTAAACAGTACGAGTCATACATACAAAAAGCATCAGTCACTTCGGTTGCAGACACTACAACTACTGTAAATATTGGTACAGGTTCAGCAAGCAATATGATTGCCAGCGGGCAGGGCTTTTTTGTAAAGGCTACTGCTGCAGGCCAAACCTTGTCTTTCAGGGAGACCGCTAAAACCAGTACACAACCTACTGCTGCCAGGCTGCACGACCTGATGGGCAAGCCAAAGGAATTTGTAGAAGCACCAGCGCCTTTGTTGCGCCTTAAGCTACAAAAGGATTCTATCAATACAGATGAGATAGTGATCAGGATAAGTGATAAGGCCAGTACCAAATTTGTGGTGAACGAAGATGCAGAAGACATGGGAGGCAATGGCGCTTTAGAAAGCCTGTCTGCTTTTTCTTCTGACAGCGTGGCCTTAGCAATTGATTTTGTGCCTTTCCCTGGCAAGCAACAGGAAATAATACCCTTATATACCGATGCCACCGAATCAGGGACTTATAAATTGATCAATACACAATTGGCAAACCTGCCTCCTCTTTATGAAATATGGCTAAAAGATTCGTTTACCAATGATTCATTAAAACTGGAGCCAAATGCTGCTGAGCAGTTTACTATTGACAAAAACAACCCGGCCACCTTTGGCAGCAGCCGCTTTACCGTGGTTATCCGTCAAAACCCTGCTTATGCTTACCAATTGCTTGATTTTACAGCAACAAAGGTAGCCACTGCCCGGCAGGTACAACTGGTATGGAAAACACAGAACGAACAAAACTATACCAACTTTACAGTAGAACGCAGTACCGATGGTGGAAAAACCTTTGATGTGATAGGCGGAATGCAGGGTACTGATGCCGGAACCTATAGCCTGCTTGACAAGAACCCTATTGTAGGTCAGAATCTTTACCGGTTGAGACAAGAAGATAAGGATGACAGCATTACCTATTCAAAAGTGATACCTGTGCAATATACTGATCTAAGCAATAATGTTGCCGATAAAGTACGTGTGTATCCTAACCCTGCCATTAGCACCATTAATGTAGCAATAGCGTCAGATGTAGCTACTAAGCCTCCGTATACTATCCAGATCACCAATAGCTCCGGACTATTGATCAAACAGGTTAACTCGGCACAGGCTGATTGGCAGTCAAGTATTGCAAGGTTATTGCCGGGTACTTATATAGTCAAAGTACATAATAGTACCGATAACTCCTTTGTAGGGGATAGCAAGTTTGTGAAACTATAAGAAAGCTATTCTAATCCATTTTTGCTGCCTGTCGGTAATGTCATCAGGTTAAGATTTAAATATCGAATAATGAATAACAAATTTTGAATAATGAAGTAAAATTTCGGAGTTCGATATTCGATATTCAAAATTCATTATTCGATATTGATATTTTTTGTCTTTTCTCTTAAAAACACCGTGATTTCGAGTATGTAACAATCTCTTGCACAAGAACCCGGCAAACAGGATATTGCTTCGATATCAGCAAGGATGCTTTCTATCATTTTCAGACAGATTCTTAGACCGCTATTCAACAATAGCTATGTATGGTGCATAAGTTATCCTCCTGTTCCGGCAAATATTCCGGATTGTTTTTGCTGCGGGCTGATTTGCGGGGCAAAACCCAACTATTTTTCAACATTTCAACATTTGCCAACAATTTATTGCCTGCAGGATGCTCTTTCAGGCAGGCGTAGATGCATTAAAAGGAAATATTATATTAACCAATAAATAAATAATATATTATTACGCACATGTATAATATATAAGTTAATATAATTTCAATATTTATCTATTAGTCAATTGTTTATAACCTATAAACCCAACTCTTTTCATATTGTTTTCGTAAAACCATGAAAGAAAATAATATTAAATTCGGACCTGACTAATTAAACTTATCGCAATTTTGAAAAAGCAGTTTCTGTCTTTAGCTATACGATACGCCGGGAAATCACTTGCCGTATGTTTATTTTTAATTCTTTTTGCAGGCAATTCATTTGCGGCAAACACTTATGACTGGGTGGGAACTAACAGTACGGATTGGGCAACCCCTCAAAACTGGAAGAAAAACGGAGCCACGCAGTTTTTTAATGCTACATATCCAGCACAAAGCGCCTCGAATGACATAGTTCGGATAGGAACAAATAGCAACTTTGCAACCGCAAATTCACCTGTATTAAGCACAACATTAACAAGACCGATTGCTTCGCTTGAGTTTGGCGATAACAATGGTGTGGCTATGACTTTGACTATAAATACCGGATTTACACTTACCATTACAAATGATATCACGCAGGATCATTATGGTGCCGGAGCTGGTATAATTACTACCATAACTGGTCAAGGTGCGATCATTTGTACCGGATTTATTGTAGGTGACGGTACGACCCCTTCAAAGCCCACTAATGCTGCCGGAACTGATAATACTTATTTAACAGTTGTTAATTGTTCAATAAGCAGCCTCACTATCACCGGGGGCACGCTGACACTTGAAAGTGAGAGCAGAAGTTCTAACAATGGCAACTGGACAAATTTCAATAATCCTGTTTTTAATCTTAATTCAGGTAGTTTGTCACTAAATAATATTAAAACGACTAATGGCAGTTTTTCAACAGGCAATACATGTGCATTTAACATGGGTACTGGTTCTGCCACTACTAGTTTAACACTACTGGGGACTACCCCTTTTTCATTTGCAACGGGAGGAACTGTTGATTTCCTTGCGGGTGGTACAGCATCTGCCAGCACAGTAATTTATGGAGCATCTGCTTCACAAACTATTTATACATCATCTGATGCTAATTTTAATATCGCGCCTACCATGTACCCGAACTTAACATTCAGCGGAGGGAATAAAACAATACATGGTGCCACCCTGTCTGTTGGGGGAGACTGGACAACTGGTGGGACGGGTACAATTAATTTAACTTCCAGTGACCCTGTCGTAAATGTTTCCGGCGACTGGACAAATACCTCTACAACAAATTTAGGAGCAGGGGCCTTAAGTGTGACTGGCAACCTGAACAATAATGGTGGTACAATTAGCGGAAATAATGCTACAACAGCCACTATTACAGGCATACTTAATAATAGCGGGTCCATCAGTTCTGGTGCCGATAATATGACGTTTACAGCGGCAGCCATCAATACAGGTACCTACACCGGTGGATCTGGCACAACTACATTTACAGCCGGCCTTACCAATACCGGTACTGTAAATGAAAGCTCAGGAACTTTTACTATAGGCAACCTGGCAAATAACAGTGGAGGCATTTTTAAAGGTTATACTTCAACCGCTACTACTAACATTACAGGAACATTTTCTAATGCCGGCACCATTACGGCTAATAAAGAAAATATTACCTGCACCGGTGCGGCAACTAATACGGGCACCTTTACAGGCGGTACGGGTAATACTACCTTCAACGGCACATTTACCATGACTGCAGGCACATTTGCCACAGGAACAGGTGATGTTACCTTCAATGATGACTACGGTTGCAGTGGCGGTACTTTTACAGGAAATTCGGGTGATGTTATTTTTAAAGCCGGCTACAGCAATACCGGTACGGGGATTTTCAACGGACCAACTACCGGGAATACTATTGTGAGCGCGGCAGGCAACCAAACTTTTACTGACAATAGTAGTGCTACTGGTACCATAATGACCAACGCACAGTTCCAGGGTGGTGGCACAAAAACACTGGCAGGAACAAAAGGCTTTTTCATATCAAGCGCGGGCACGTTAACTTTGTCAGGGAACACTACCCTGGCAGCCGGTGGTGTTTTAACCTTAAACTCCGATGGAAATGGGTCAGCTATTGTAGCGCCCATACCTACAGGTTGCAGCATTACAGGCAATGTGAATGTACAAAGGTTTATCGAGGGTTCTCTTGCAGCCAACCGTGGATACCGGTTGATGACCTCTACTGTTTTTACAGGTTCGCCGGGTGGTATCAACGTATACGACTTGGATTATCTTAAAAACACGCTCTGGGTTTCAGGACCGGGTTATGCTGCAAATGGGTTCAACGTAACCACTACTCAAAACCCATCCATTTATTTATTCCGTGAAGATGTTGCGCCGCCGCAGAGTACCACTATTAACTTTACAACAGGTTACAACTGGAAAGGGGTGGCCAAGATCAATAACTCGCCGCTTTACAATATCGGAACACAGGCAAAAACTACGACCACCAATATCAATGATTTTACAACAACTATCCCGGTAGGTAACGGCATTCTGGTATTTGACAGGGGGGATAAAACAGCAGGTACTGCCGGCAAGACTGTAGCGCCTTTCATTGCTCCTGGCGACGTAACGGTAACAGAGATCGGCCAGTTAAATACAGGTAATATCACGGTCATTCCCTGGTATACGGGTGGTACCCCCTCATTTACATATACCGCCAGCAGCACTGGCCCTGGTACTTTAATCAGAGGTTTTGCCCTCGTAGGTAACCCTTACCCGGCCACCATCAACTGGGAAAAATATAATAATACGAATATTACCCCGTCAAGCCCTATTAGTGGAACAGTTAGTGCGACTATCTATGAATTTAATAATACAACTAAACAATATGGTTCTTACACCGCCATTAAGAGTACGTCAACTACTGAACATGGAACAGGTACTACGCATTATACTAATGGAGCAACAAATTATATAGCCAGCGGGATGGGATTTTTTGTGGTTTCAACAGCACCTGGTCAGACGCTAACTTTTACTGAAAACGCAAAGATAAGCACAAACGGAAGTGCAACTTTTCTTAAGAATTTGATGGGCAAACCGAAAGAAACCGCTGAACAGCCTGTACCTTATGTCCGCCTTAAATTAATAACAGATTCCGTTAATAATGATGATATCGTAATTGGCTTTGATAATAAGGCCAGTGATAAGTTTGTTGATAATGAAGATGTTATAGATATTGGCGGGAGCGGTGCGCCTGAAAGCCTTTCTTCATTCTCAACTGATAGTATTGCTTTGGCCATCAATATGTTACCATTGCCCGGTAAACAACAGAAAGTAATTGGATTAATGGTCGATGCCACTGCATCCGGAACTTATCAATTGGCCATTCCTGAATTTGGCGATATGCCAAAATTATATTCCTTATTGTTAAAGGATGCCTTTACAGGTGATTCAGTAGAAGTAAAATTAAATACAACTTATCCGTTTACTATCGATAAAGGTAACGCAGCTACTTTTGGCAATAAGCGCTTTTCACTGGTAATCCGCCAGGACTCGGCTTATGCCTATAAATTACTTGATTTTACAGCCACAAAAACTAATTATAAAACGGATGTTCAATTGGTTTGGAAAACGCAAAATGAAGAGAACAACACCCGGTTTACCGTTGAGCGCAGTACCAATAATGGCAGAAGCTTTGAAGTGATAGGCAGCCAGACAAGTACAGGTACAGGTAACTATAGCCTGGTGGATAAACACCCTGACAGGGGTCAAAACCTTTATCGTTTGAAGCAAGTGGATTTAAACAATACGGTTACCTATTCAAAACCGGTACGCGTGCAATTCTCTGACAGGGGCAATTCTGTTTGGGATAGATTAAGCATTTATCCAAACCCTGCAAGCCACAGCATCAATCTGGCCATCAATGACCAATATGACGGAAATGCCTCATATACCATCAGATTTATGAACAGCTATGGTATGGTGATCAAACAAATTAACTGCACGGATGCGGAGTGGCACGGGAACGTCAGCAACCTGAGACCGGGCACTTACCTGGTACGCGTATTCAATAACAGGAACCAAAAGTTGGTTGGCGAAAACAAATTTGTGAAACTGTAGCTTAATTATTGGTTTATTATTAATCCGAATTTTCGTATCGGGTAAATTTTTACCCGATATGTTTCCCCATTCTTAAAACCTATGCGGCTTGATGTACGTATAAGTGCGTTGCATTATAAGCGATGTGTAACATTAATGTTACTTATTTGCCCGTTAGGATGCGTATTTCAATAGATAGGCATAACAATTTATTTTAAAGAAAATAGCAAATAACTAACTACCCTGTGCTGATTGGCAATGGCACCAAGTTTGCCTCACACAGTTTAGGAATTCTTTATTCAATTCCCATTAATACAGAATTTACGTTAATCTATTAGCCTTGAAACAGTTTTTACTCATCGTAGCCGCAGTATTCGTATTCAATACCATCGCTTTTGCGCAGGCGCCAAATTTTAATTATGGATCGCCGTCAAAAAATTTAACAGCAGGTACTTCATATACCATAACCCCTGCCAATAGCGGAGGGGCGGTTCCCGCTACGGTTTACGGGCAGGTAAACACATTTGCCGGCACGGCCGGTAACGCCGGTTCCACAGATGGCACAGGTGCAGCAGCTTCTTTCAGGTTCCCTGAAGCTATAGCTGCTGATGCCAATGGTAACCTGTATATCGCTGAATACGATAACAAAGACGTACGTAAAATAACACCGGCCGGAGTTGTATCTACCTATGCAGGTAACAATGGCTCCGGGTTCCCGGCCATATTTGCCGGTCCTGACGGGATAGCCGTGGACGGATCGGGCAATGTATTCGTTTCTGATTACGATAGCGGATCTATCATAGAAATAACACCGACCGGAACAGTTAGCACTTTTGCCAGCGGCATCAGCGGACCGGCCGGGTTAGCATTTGATCAATCGGGCAACCTGGTCGTTGCAGCACAGGATGCCAATAGCATATTGAAGATCACGCCAACCGGCATAGTATCTATCTTTGCAGGCAATGGTGTTAATGGTGGTTATATAGATGCCCCCATCGCAACTGACGCTCGTTTCACCAACCCCACTGATGTAAAGGTTGATGCATCGGGTAATATATGGGTTGCTGATTATCAAAATAACGTCATCAGGAAAATTACTTCCGCCGGCATGGTAACCACCCTTGCAGGTAGTGCCGGGAATGCGGGATATGCAAATGGCACAGGCGCCGCCGCCCTTTTTAACAATCCAACAGGGCTTGCAATTGGCAATGGCGGGATAGTATATGTTGCCGATCTGCTTAACAACAACATCAGGGCTATAACTCCTGCAGGCGTTGTTTCCTTAGCAGCCGGCAGCGTAACGCAAGCTACAGGCACTACCGATGGTACAGGTACAAATGCCCTTTTCAATAACCCCGAGACCATTTATATAGATGGTACGGGTACCGGCTATATTGTGGATGTTGTAAATAATACGATCAGGAAAATTATCCTTACCGGATATACTATTGATAAACCGCTTCCTGCCGGGTTAAGCTTTGATGTGACTACAGGGATCATTAGCGGGGCTGTTTCCGGCGCTTTCGCAGCTACCTCCTATACAATTACAGCTTACAATGGCAGCGGCTATTCTTCAACTATTTTAACCTTATCAAGCGAGACTGCTCCTAATATCAGCTATGCACCGCCGACAAATAATTTATCAGTTGGTGCCGCCTTTTCCATAATTCCAACTAACAGCGGAGGTGCGGTTCCGGCTACGATTTATGGTCAGGTAACCACCGTTGCAGGAACAGGAAGCGCTGCTTATGCTGATGACCAGGGAACGGCAGCTGCTTTCAATTCGCCTGAGGGGATAACTGCTGATGCTGCCGGCAATTTATATGTTGCCGACTTCTACAATAATGCCATACGGAAAATAACATCTGCCGGAGCGGTCACTACTTTTGCAGGTGGCAATGGTACCGGCTTTGCCGCTCCTTTAAATGGCCCTGATGGATTAGCCTTTGACGCCTCCGGCAGTTTATATATTGCGGACTATACTGATGGAAAAATATTAAAAATAACATCTACAGGTGTTGTCAGTACTTTTTATACTGCTGCTGCACCGTTTGGTCCTGCAAGCATGGCTTTTGACGATACAGGGAACCTGATCGTTGCTGCACAGGACCTGAATCAGATCCTGAAAATTACGCCGGCAGGTGCAGCCACCCCTATTGCAGGAAATGCAGGGAACTCCGGCTTTACTGACGGTACCGGCACAGCGGCATTTTTCTTCAATCCAACCGGTGTACAGGTTGATGCGTCAGGTAACATAATAGTGGCAGATTATCTAAATAATGCTGTCAGGAAAATCACCCCAGCAGGCGTGGTAACTACTTTAGCCGGAAATGGCCCTACGACTGCTGGTTATGCGAATGGCACCGGTACCGCAGCACTGTTCAACAATACGGCGTCAATTGCTATGGGCAGCGGAAGCATTGCCTACATTGCTGATTTTAACAACAATGACATAAGGGCGGTAACTCCTACCGGGGTAGTTACACTGGTAGCAGGAAGCGCTACTCAAGCCTCCGGCGCAACTGACGGTATAGGCACAGCTGCCTTATTTAATCAGCCCCAGACAATTTATGTAGATGGTAACGGCAATGGATATGTGGGCGAAAACGCAAATAACACTATCCGGAAAATTGTACTTACAGGATACTCTATTGATAAAACCCTGCCGGCAGGATTAACATTTGATCCCGCAACCGGGACTATCAGCGGTACGCCTTCAGCTACTTTCCCGGCTGATCAGTATACCGTTACCGCTTATAACACAGTTGGATACTCTTCAACCGTTATTACTCTATCTTGTACCACAAAAAATGACTGGTTAGGTAATATCAACACAGACTGGAATACTGGTGCTAACTGGAGCCTTGGTCATGTGCCCACTGCTACCGAAACAGCCCAGATAGGTGTTGTGCCCTATACGGGAGCCGCCGCTCAGCCTAATGTAGGAGCAGCCACCACCGCAAATGCCATTATATTCGGTACAAATAATACACCTGTTTTAACAGTTAGTTCAGGCAATACTTTAACTGTTACTACTGGTCTTACTGTAAACCTGGCCTCAACAGCAACCATCAACGGGCCCGGAACTATAAATATTTCAGGCACTTCGCTGATCAATAACACAGCCTCGTTAACAGCATCTTTAAATGCAGTGATCGAGCTTGGCGCTGCTGCTACATTAACAAACAGCGGCACTTTCACCCTGGGGTCTGATGTTAACGGTTCATCATCTATAGCCGCCCTGCCTTTAGGCGCAACTATCACCGGGAACGTAAATGTACAACGGTTTATCAAAGGCAGCAGTGATGTTGGTGATCTGAGCAAACGCGGTTACAGGCTGATCTCGTCTGCCGTTAATACAGGTATTGATGGTAATGGGAGTCATGTATCTGACTTACAATATTTATTAAACAGCGTGTATGTTTCGGGAGCGGGTGCTGGAGCTAATGGATTTAATGTAACAACCACTCAAAATCCTTCGATCTACCTGTTCCGTGAAGACGTTGCCCCGCCGCCAAGTAACGTTACACTGTTTACAACCGGATACAATTGGAAAGGAGTAGCTAAAATCAACAATATACCTGCGTATAATATTGGTACACAGGCAAAAGGTACAACTTCAAATATAAATGATGCTACGGTTACTATACCGTCTGGCAATGGGATGCTGTTCTTTTTCAGGGGCGACATGACTACCAGCCTGACCGCCCCATTTACCGCACCAAATGATGTTACCTTAACCCAAACCGGAAATTTAAACACCGGAACTATAGATGTAAGGTTGTGGTTTGCAGCAGATGATGGTCTGGGTAATAATTTTTCCTATACCGACCCTAGCACACCGGGTTACAATACCAGTACTTCTATTTTAACATCAGGTTTTACGTTGGTAGGCAATCCCTATCCATCAACCATAAACTGGGAAAAATTCAATCAGAATGGCACAAATTCGTCCATTTATGGCGGCGGCGGACTATCTCCTACTATTTATGTATTCAATGCGTTGAATAAACAATATGAAGCCTATATACCAATATTAAACGGTGATACGACAAGTTTAAATCCTGGTGTAGCAAGCAGTGGATCATCCCCGGCCAGCAATATGATCGCCAGCGGCCAGGGCTTTTTTATCCAGGCATCCGCAGCCGGCCAAAGCCTGACCTTCAGGGAAACGGCCAAGATAAATGCACAGCCTGTAGCAAATCAGGTAAACAAATTGATGGGTATGCCTAAGCTGTCTGCAGCTTTACCCAAACCATTAATGCGTCTTAAGTTATCGAAAGATGCTGTCAATACAGATGAGATAGTGATCAGGATGGCTGATCAGGCCAACTCCAATTATTCGATCGGTGAGGATGCTTTGGACATGGGAGGAAACGGTGCCCTGGTTAGTTTATCATCATATTCAGCTGATAACGACAAATTAGCGATAAACACACTGCCAATGCCTGCTCAGCAAAAACAGATCATACCACTGTTAGTTGATGCTACTGCATCAGGTGCCTATACGCTTGACATGACACAACTGGATAATATGCCAACCATTTATACTGTGTGGCTGAAAGATGCCATGACCGGCGATTCTTTAAACTTAAGAACAACTGCTACTTACCAGTTTGATATCGATAAAAGTAACCCGGCCAGTTTTGGCAGCAGCCGCTTCTCCATTACAATAGGTCAAAGCCAGGTTGCTTCACTGATAGATTTTACAGCTGCTAAAGTACCGGTTTCACCCGAAGTACAGGTGGTTTGGAAAACAGCAACTCCGCAAAACTATACCAATTTTACTGTTGAGCGCAGTACCGATGGTGGTAAAACATACCAGGAATTAACCGGAGTGCAGGCTACCAGTTCAGGCACTTACAATTTCCTGGATAAGGACCCTGTTACCGGGCAAAACCTTTACCGCCTGAAACAGGTAAACGTTGATAACACCGTAACCTATTCAAAGGTGGTGGGCATATTCTATTCCGACCTGAGCAATAACATGCTTAGCAAAGGCCTAAGCATTTATCCTAACCCGGCAAGAAGTGATATTAATTTAGCCATAGCTGCTCCCCTTGGTGAAACTGCCACCTACAACATCAAGGTTATCAACAGTTCGGGAATGGTAGTACAGAATGTTACTTCATCACAAGCTACATGGCAGGGCAATGTCAGTAATTTGTTACCAGGCTCTTATATTGTAAGGGTATTTAATAATAAGGACCAGACTTTGATAGGAAGAACTAAATTCGAGAAATTATAATACTTCACATAAAAAAATCCCCGGCACTAAGCACCGGGGATAATTAAAACAATAAATATAAGAGGAAGTATTAAGATCTTTTACTGGGTATTACCTGTAACTGATCGATAATACCATTAACAATTTTAGGTATATCATCTATGTTCTTCTGAACATTGCGATGAACTTCGCCAACCCCATATCCACGCCATACTACCCTTTTAGTACGGGTATCTATCAGGTCAATAATAATAGTGCCTTCTTTATAATGCTCTTTATCCACAGCTGTTAAACCGCCGTAATAAGCAAATGGATATCCGCCAAATCCGTAATAATATGGACGATAGCCCCAACCCCAGCCTAATCCGAAACCGGGGTAGAAACCGGTGCCATAGTAAGTTGGATAATAAACTGTTTTAGAGCCCAATCCAACCTTTGCAGTGTAGGTTACCAGCAGGTCGGGGTTATTACTTTGAACCCTCAGCCCTTTTGTTGTGAGCGATGTCACGGCAGCATCCTTAATTTTAAGGTCAGCAATGACGCTGGCTGTAGGTTTATTTTCAATTTTCCCTTCGGGCGACATCCAGGCGAAGGAACGATACCCGCTCATATTGGTTTTATTGAGACCGGCAGTGTAATAATTGTAGCTGCGGCAAGCCGATAATCCCGAAATGACTAAGAGAGTGAGTACCAGGTAGGTTAATTTTTTCATGGCTTTGTTACCTTTTATATTCAATTAGACAATTTACAACTTAAAGGGTTTAATTGTAAAAATTATATTTTTCTAAAATATTTAAGATAGATATTTACCTACTATCGGCATCCTGCGGCCCATGCCAAATGCCTTAGGCGACACCCTTAATATAGGTGGTGTCTGATAACGTTTATGCTCTGCCAGGTTAACCAGCCTTAGCACCTTGCGCACAGTTTGTTCATCATAACCCATTTTAATGATCTCTCCTGATGAACACCTGTTTTCGATATATTCCATCAATATAGGGTCAAGCACATCGTACTCCGGCAACGAGTCGGTATCCTTCTGGTCTGGCCGTAATTCTGCTGATGGCGGCTTAACTATGGTGTTTACAGGGATGATCTCCCGCTCGCGGTTAAGATATCTTGCCAGCTCAAAAACCTGTGTTTTATACACATCGCCGATAACCGAAATACCACCGCACATATCGCCATATAAAGTACCATACCCAACGGCTGCTTCGCTTTTGTTAGATGTATTGAGCAGAATGTACCCAAACTTATTACACATCGCCATCAGCACCACTGCTCTGCTGCGCGATTGTATATTTTCTTCTGCTATATTGAATGGCAGATTCTGGAACTGCGGCTGAAGCGTGTTTTCAAAAGCCTCGGTAATGTGCCTGATAGCAATTGTTTCGTGCTTACAGCCTAAATTATTAACCAGGTCCTCCGCGTCTTTTATAGAATGATCACTTGAAAAACGAGAAGGGAGCAATACCGCCATCACATTCTGCGGGCCAAGTGCCTCTGCAGCCAGGGCACAAACCACAGCTGAATCTATACCGCCCGACAAGCCTAATATGGCGTTTTTGAAACCTGATTTATAAAAATAATCTCGTATCCCCAGTATCAATCCCTGGTGTATCTGCTCAATATTACTTTGCCTTTGCGTCTGCATTGTCGAAGGCTGCTGCAATTTGATCTCAGATTTATTCTCTAATACATAGTAAGCCACATTTTCCTCAAAGTAAGGCAGTTCGTCAACCAGTGAACCGGTACCATCAAACACCAGTGAACCACCGTCGAATATCAATTCTGTTTGCGCACCAACATGGTTTACATAAAACAAGGGTAATTGATAACGGCTGGCATTATTGCTTAATATAGCGATACGCTCCTCATCATGGTTATAAGCAAAAGGAGATGCCGCAATGTTGATCATTACGTCCGGGTTTTCCTTGATCAGCACATCCATTGGGCGAGTGACATATAACGGATTTTCAATGGTGTTCCAAAGGTCCTCGCAAATGGTTAGTGCAATACGGTGCCCCTTAAAATCGATACAGGCAAATTGTGTGGAGGGCTCAAAATAACGGTATTCGTCAAATATATCGTAATTGGGGAGCAGTGCTTTATTTACGATGGCTTTTACCTGTCCGTTTTCGATAAAGTAGGCAGAGTTATTCAAGTCTTTGCCTTCAGGGTTATTGTTTACAGTAGGCAACCCAATAATACACGCGATATCATGACAGGCCGCAGCGATCTTTTTTGCCGCTTCGTCACACAGGCCGATAAACTCCCTGAATTCCAAAAAATCACGCGCAGGATATCCGCAAACACATAATTCGGCAAATACTATAAGATCAGCTCCTTGCTGTTTTGCCTGGTGTATATGGTCTATAATTTTGTTGGTGTTCGATTCAAAATTACCTACGTGATAGTTCAATTGTGCCAGTGCGATCTTCATACTACAGATGATGTCAATTTGCTTGCGGTAATGCGGGTTAAAAAATTAATTTTGCTAAAAGAACAAAAAATGATCTTCAATTCTATCACAGCAAAGCAAATTTATCTAATTTTTCTGACGAGTATACTACTAACTGCCTGCGGTCGGTCCAAAAGGGTTGATGTAAGTAATATCGATGTAAATGTAAAGATCGAACGCTTTGACCACGACCTGGATGCAATGCGCACCAAACCGATGATGCCGCAAGCCATTTTAATGGAAAAGAAATATGGTATTTTTTACCAGGATTATATCGAGCGTGTGATGCAATATGGTGCGGTAAGGGATACCGCTTATTTTAAAAGCCTGCGCGAAATGTTCAGCGGACAGGGTTATAATGACCTGAAGCATGATGTAGATTCTGTATACCCTAATATGGATAAACAAAATCAGGAAGTGACGGATGCTTTCAGGCATATTAAGTATTATTTCCCGCAAAAAAAACTGCCGAAAGTATACGCCTATTTTTCGGGTTTCCAGTTACAGACACCTATAGGCGATGGGTATGTTGCTGTTGGACTGGATATGTTTTTAGGTGCCGATTCAAGGTTCTACCCGGCACTTAAAGAAACATTGCCGCATTACATTACACGCCGTTTTACTCCAGACTATATTGCACCCAGGGTGGTTGAAGTAATAGCACGGGAAGATATGTTCCCTCCGAACGAGCAGGACAAATCATTGCTTTCTAAAATGGTTTATAATGGCAAAATATTATATTTTATGGACAGGATATTGCCTGATGTAGCTGACTCAGTCAAAATAGGCTATACCGCCAAACAAATAAAATGGTGTGATGATTTTAAATCGCAGATATGGGGTTATTTTCTGGAAGAAAATTTATTGTATGAAACAGATTACGAAAAGATTCAAAAATATCTTGGCGAAGCACCCTTTACACCAGGTTTAGGTGAGAAAAATGACGCTGCACCAAAACTTGCATTGTGGACCGGCTGGCAAATTGTAAAGCAGTATATGGATAAACATCCTGAAGTTACGCTGCCACAACTGATGGCTGAAAAAGACGCTCAAAAAATATTAAATGAATCTAAATACAGGCCGAAATAAATTAAAGCCCGCTGATTGAATTTGCTGTTTTGATGTAATAGCTGGCACTTAAGCCGGAATTTGTGTCAGGATCAAGATATGTTACTTCGTCATCCGGAGACGGCTCGTTTTTACTGGCAGTAATTTGCTGGTGATAGACCAAAATAAGAATTGAGGAGTAGCTTATACTACCTTTGCTATCCTGCACCTTTAACCGGTATTGATTTTGCCCGTCAGCAGGCTGGTTATCTGTAAAGCTATACATTCCCATCCCATTGGATTGAATTTTTCCTATAGACATAAATGTTTTGCCGGCATCAGTGCTTTTTTCTATGGCAAATACAGTACTATCAGCCTCGTTTTTTACTTTCCAGTCTATAAGAGAACTATTAGGATTTTTGGAAGCCATTATGCTTAAAAAGCCAAAAGATGGTTGTTCGTCTCTATGGCTGATGCTATTAAGCGTAGTTATATGGTCTTGATTAGCAGAGGTGTAAAAGTTATTTTGAGCAAATAGCTGTGTTCCGCAAAGAGTAGAAGCGATAAGGATAAAAATACTTGTTAAAACTCTCATTAAGGCACTTATACGAATGCGCCCCGGAAAAGTTGTATTGTTAAACCGTAATTAAATAAGAAGTGAGGGGATTATTTGTATAGTTCAGTGAGCTATTGTACTATTCAAAAAAAACGCCCTTGATAGGGCGTTTCAGAATAAATATTTTGATATACTCACTTCAAAATTGCAAACACAGCCTTTAAAGCTACAGCAACGCCAAGTATTAATATTACATTGGCAATCCATGAAAAGTAAGGAGCATCACCGGCAAAACGGAGATATACACCTAACAACCCGATAACGATTGCTACGGTTAACGTAATGTAGTGGCGTTCTTCGTTAGCATGTTCTGTTGAGTTCATATTCTTTAAAGGTTAATGTTTTGACAAAAATAGAAATGTTTACCGAAAAACCGATAATTGTTTTAAATTTTATGCCTTAAATGGCTGTTTAACCATATTTTACTTTTATAATACCAATAAACATGTCGATATTATCAATTCAGCAGATAATAGCCATTAAAATAGGTTAAATTAAGCGAAATTTACTTGAACCAATTATGAGCCACATACTTAAAATCCAAAAGAATTATCAATGGTTAATATTTTTAATGGCCTTGTTTTCTATTCCTCTTGGATGCGTACAGGGTCAATTAGGAAAGGATGATAGCGACCAATATCATAACGGAATGGTGGTTTGTGCCTACCCTGATGCCGCACAGGTAGGGCTTAATATCCTGAAGAAAGGTGGTAACGCGGTTGATGCTGCCGTAGCGGTACAGTTTGCACTTGCTGTAACTTTGCCCGAGGCCGGTAACATTGGCGGTGGCGGATTTATGGTTTACAGGTCGGCTAAAGGCGAAGCCAATGCCTTAGACTTTCGTGAGAAAGCGCCGGGTATGGCCAGTCAGAATATGTATCTTGATTCGGCAGGTAACGTAATTCCTGATATGAGCCTGTCTACGCACCGCGCTTCCGGCGTGCCCGGCTCAGTCGATGGCATGGTAGAAGCGCATCGTAAATACGGCCGTTTGAAATGGAATGAATTGATACAACCGGCAATCGACCTCGCACGTAATGGATTTAAGATAACCAAACACCTGGCTAATGATCTGAACCGTACAAGCGCTGAGTTTAGAAAGCTGAATGAAGGTAAAAGCTACCTGCTAAAAGATGGCCAATGGCAGGAAGGCGATATTTTAGTGCAGGAAGATCTGGCTAAAACATTGGAACAAATACGCGATAAAGGCAGGGCAGGCTTTTATGAAGGAGTAGTGGCCGATGAGTTGGTAAACGAAATGCAAAGCGGCAAGGGATTGATCTCGAAAACAGATCTTGAAAATTATCATGCCGTTTGGCGCAAGGCACTTACGGGTGATTATAAAGGTTATAAAATAATTACTATGCCGCCGCCATCAAGCGGGGGAGTAGCTTTATTGCAATTACTGCAATCGGTAGAGAAATATCCTTTGAACAAATGGGGGTTTAACCGTGATTCGACTGTGCAACTGGTGGTTGAAGCAGAGCGCAGGGTATATGCTGACCGTTCAAAATACCTGGGCGACCCTGGTTTTTATAAAGTGCCGGTTGATAGTTTATTAAGGCCGGCTTATAACGCATCGCGCATGAGCAGTTTTAGCTGGGATAAAGCAACCCCAAGCACCAGCATACAGCCTGGAAAACTTGCAGGGTACGAAAGTGATCAAACCACACACTACTC
>JBEHXM010000086.1:0-23574 GCA_048498695.1 Bacteroidota bacterium | reverse complement strand
CAGGAGAGGACATCACTGTCGTTGCACGGGTATCATTTAAATGTATTTCGGCGGTAAAGCAGTCGTAAGGAATAGCCCTTAACAATAGATTGCGGATACCGGATTTATTTGCCGGGTCGGGCCAGTTGTCGCCTTTCAGGGTAAATAATGTTAGTTGTCCGGGTGTCTCTGCTTTTTTATCCCAATAAGCCCTGTCAGGGTTTTTTAAAAACCAGCCTTTGTGTTTAAGTGAATTGCCGCTCACAGATTTGAAGTCGTCAGAAAATTCGTCCGCGCTTTTTGAATTGATATATTTTACAAATACGATGGAAAAGATGATAAGTGCTGCTCCGCCGCTAAATACCCACGCAGCAGTGGTCCATTTTTTTGATGGTGCTGTTTTGGGCGTTTTATTGAACTGTTCTTTATACAAAAACCAATACGGAAAATGGCTTTCGTCATTTTTTCTTTTGATCTCGGTAGTATAAGGTGCCCGCAATACATAGCGTGCCAGTGTATCCAGTGTGGCAATTGAAGGGTTCTCGGATTTAGAAGATTTTGGTTCGATTACAAAAAACGAATAGTTTTTGACGCTTTTCCAGCCGATGGAAAGACCGGTTTGCTCAAGGACCTGGTTGCAAAACAACTTGCTTTCAGTTTCGGAGATGGGGTTTTCCAGCACCTGACCAAAACATTTCAGATAGGCTTCCTTAAATAATGCGGCAAAAGCTAAACTATCCGAATTGTTCATAAATTACTTATAATCAGAATTTTATTTTTACAGGAATACATTTCCGCAACGTTTACGCTGCAATTACGCCCTGCCGGTTCCTGTATAAAGATATTTACAAAGATGCCGAAAGAACGAGTTTTTTTCACAAACCCGCATCGCAATAAATCATGAAATATCTATTGGTATTTGTTTTAGGGATGTTACCGGCTATGTTAGCGGCACAAAGTTTACAGCTGCATTATGATATGCGGCATACCCTTGACCCCTCGCATAATTCAATGAATTTCCCCACCATCTATTTTGAGTATTTTAAATCAAAGGATACATCGGGATCGTTTTTTATTAAGACAGAAGCTGATCTGAACGGAGCCGGTCATAATATCGGGAAATTTTACACCCAGGTATCGCAATCGTTCAGGTTTTGGAAACCGAGGGTGTATGCGCAGTTGCAGTACAGCGGCGGACTGGGTATAGCAGAACCCGGTTCATATCCCTTTTATATTACCAACGCTTTTTCATTGGGCGCGGTTTATCCTTTTCAATGGAAGGGCGCATGGTTCAGCACTTCATTGTCCTATGCTTATAATGCTTTTAAAAAACCAAGTCATGATCTGCTTTATTCGCTGTACTGGGGCCGGGGTTTCTGGAATTATAAATTTGAGTTTAGCGGCGATGTGGAGGTGTATACATTGAATAAAAACCACGGAGATGCTTATACGTCTAACTTAAGCGGCAAATCTGTGGCCGTTTTTGGCGAGCCGCAGATTTGGTTCAAAATACATCATGGCTTTTCATTGGGGTCAAAGGTCAATATTTATTATCATGTACTGACCAATGAAGACCTGTTGCAGGTATATCCAACGCTGGCTGCCCGGTTTAAGTTTAACTAAGATTTGTGCTGAATTACAGGATGATATGTTATCATAATTAGAAACATTGCAAACCTTTTTAACTGCGGATGGTTTATATGCATACATCTATTTAAAACATAATATTACCATGAAAACGCAAGTTATAAGATTAATCACGCTGCTGATATTTGCATCAGTAGCTTTATCGAGCTGTTCCGTTGAATACCGCGAACGCCACAGGCACCATTATGATGATCACCATGATCATGATGACCACCACGATCATAATGATCATAACTATAACAGGTAAAATAACATAATGACCTTATAAAAAGTCCCGCAGCAAGCGGGACTTTTTATTTGCCTTATTTTTTGTTCCGGGTTACCAGCACCCAGTCAACCAGTACCTTTGCCTGGCCGGCTTTTATCTTATCAACCGTGGATTGCGAAATGCCAAAATAGGGCGATTTGATCTTATTCACGCCGTTGGGATAGCCGCCACCTAATGCAAAATTGAGGATAATGAACTTTTCATTATCAAAGGCCCAGCGTCCGTAATGCTCTACCATTGCACGGGTAACCTTATAGGTAACTATACCGTCAGTTTTAAAAACCAGCAAGTCGGGTGTCCAGTCAAGCGAATAGGTATGCCATTGGCTCACATCTGTATTTTTCGGGAAAATGTAGCGGTAAACCAAAGGGGTGTCCCCGAAGTATTTGGGGCCGTGCAAGGCATTGCTGATCCAGCTTGAGTCGCCAACGGTTTCCATCATATCTATCTCGCCGCAATCGGGCCAGTTGCCATTACCCAATGCCCAGAAAGCGGGCCATAACCCGGCGCCGTAAGCGATCTTCATACGGGCCGACGCGGTACCATATTTAAATTCCATTTTGTGCTGCGTATTTATCCTGCCCGAAATAAAATCATATTTCTTTTGCTCCTTACTGGTATAGCCGGGATGATATTTAGGTTTGATCACCAATGCGCCATTTACGGCACCTTCGGCATCCTTGCCATGTACCATATACAAAACCGATGCAGAATCAACATAAGCCTGTTGCTCATCATTCACGGTATTGCCCGTCACCTCAACATTCCATTTGCTGCGGTCGAGGCTTGTGCCGTTAAAATCTTCAAAAAACACGGTGTCTGATTTCGTTTTTTGCTGTGCACTGCAAAACGAAGCCATCAAAAGCGATAAGGCGGTTAAAGAAAAGATAGTTTTCATAAAGGATTTATTTCAGGATGTAATTATAAGAAACAGGAAAGACATTTGATCCAATGTCGATATTTCCTTTGACCGGGAAGCCGTCGCTATTGTAAGTGTAGCTATGGGTGTCGCCATTTTTGATTTTAATATTATTGATCAGGGTACTTACGTCTATACCAGCTATATACATAAAAAAATAATTATTTGGTGGCATATCCGAAAAGGGATTTTTCTGATCATCATAAATATAGTTGTTATTGTCCAAAAGATTGTTTGTGCCGTCTTGTTTATAAGCTACTGAAGTGTAAATATTACCCTTTGCATCATAAGTAAACAGTCGGTAGCCGTCATGGCGGGTTTGTATCCTGATGAGCTGTTTTTTGCTGTTAAAGGTCATCACGCCGGTATCCGGCGCTTCTCCTATGCCCGTAAAATAATATAAGATAGAGTCTGCCGTGTAGTGAAATGTATATTGGGAAACAACCGTACCGGCATTATTTACCTTACGCCCAACGCTAACACGGCCATCGGCATCATAACTAACATTGAAGCTTCCCCGGCTCTGACCGGTGGCTTCGCTGATTTTTATGATATGGTTCTGATCGTCATACGCATAATTAATAGTATCAACCGGGTTGTTGGCAGAACTGAAATCAATTATCTGCTGCTGTAGCAGATACACCTTTTTCTTTTGCGCTTCTTTTTTGCAACTAATCGTCAGGCACAGCATCAGCACAAAGCCATATAAAAAAAGCTTTTTCATAATTCACGTTAATTAGGTTTGCCCCTGGTCAAAGGAAATAAAGGTGAAAAGATAGTGATTTTCCTGATAAACAAGGTAGTTATGACGTTTTAATTACTTTCAGTTTTATAAATTGCGAACCTATGCATGGTGGTTTTTTAAGGTTTTTTTTAATAATGGCAGCCATTAGCCTGCTGCTTGATCTGTATGTTTTTTTTGGCCTGCGCACTTTCGTGAGGGGTTGGCGGTCACAAATATTAAAACGCGTTGTGATGTGGGGATGCCCGTTGATATCCGTTGGCATTACGGCTCTGTTCTTTTTGGGTTTTAGCAGTTTTAATACCGCAAAGGGGATGACGCCTTTTCACGAGTGGATGCTGAGCCTGTTCCTTACTTTCTTCATCACCAAGATATTTTTTGCGCTGATACTCTTTTTGGGAGATACGGGGCGTTTATTTTATGGTATCGGGGATCGTATCATTAATAATGACCGTAAAACAGGAGAGCCATTTTTCCCTGCACGCCGCAAGTTTATCAGTGAGATAGCCATACTGGTGGCTGCTGTGCCTTTTACCAGTTTTATGTATGCCATGTTTAAGGGCAAATATGATTACAAGCTGCATAAGCAAACCATTTATTTTGATGATCTGCCTGATGCTTTTGACGGTTTTACCATTACGCAGATATCAGATATTCATTCGGGGAGTTTTGATAATACAGCTGCCGTGCAAAGGGGTATCGACCTGGCAAAGGCCCAAAAAAGCGACCTGTTTGTTTTTACCGGCGACCTGGTAAACAATGCTGCCTGGGAAATAGAACCTTACCTTGAACATTTTAGTCAGCTGAGAGCACCTTACGGGCAATTTTCCATATTAGGCAATCATGATTATGGCGATTATATCCATTGGGATAGCGAAGCGGAGAAAGCAGCCAACCTGGAAGCAGTAAAACAGCAGCACCAAAAATTGGGATACCGCCTGTTGCTGGACGAAAACCTGGAGCTGGAAAAGAACGGCCAGAAGATAAGCCTGATCGGCGTGCAAAACTGGGGCAGGGGATTTGTACAGATAGGTGACCTGGACAAGGCTATGAAGGGTGTAGATAAGGACGCCTTTAAAATACTTCTATCGCACGACCCCACACATTGGGAAGAGAAGGTGCGTTACTATCCTGAAAAAATACACCTGACCCTGGCAGGGCATACGCATGGTGCACAGTTTGGTGTAGAGGCCGCAGGCCTGCGCTGGAGCCCGGTACAATACCGTTACCTGGACTGGGCGGGTTTAGCAGAACAGAACGGCCGCAACTTGTATGTAAACAGGGGATTTGGTTTCCTGGCCTTCTCGGGCAGGCTGGGTATATGGCCGGAGATAACCGTAATTACGCTGAAGAAAAAGGTAGCCTGATTTAAATTAATTGCTTTGCTGACCTTTTTGCAGTAATGAAGCGATCATCAATTCCAGTGTCCGGTGATTGGTATTATCAATACGGAAGTCTCTGAATACGATCTTACCATCTTTATCGATCAGGAAGTTTTCAGGTTCACCATCTACTCCAAAGTTTTTTGCAGCAAATGCGGCACTACCCCTAAGAGGAATGAATGAGAATTTCGATCTTTTCAAAAAGGGGAGCACATAAGGATCTTGATGAGGAGATACATTGATCCCAATATAAACGACATTTTCACCTTTATATTTATCGATCACCGCCTGAAAATGCGGAAATTCGTCCCTGCAAGGATTACAGGCAGGGAACCAGAACGTGAGTAACACCACTTTGCCTTTCAAACTTTCCAGGCTTAGTTTTCCATTGTTATCATACCGTTCTAAATCAAATGGATAAGCGGGGGCTGCTGCGCTATATCTTAATGTCTCAATATTTTTCGCAACATGCTCTTTATCCATCCCTAGTTTCTGGCCATATAAATTAAGCGCATCATTCAACTGATCAGTTGGTGCTTTTGCAAATTTTACAGCCAGGCTATCGTATGCTGCCTGCGTGTTGCCGGCTTTGTCAAGCAAATAAGATTTCTTTAATGCTATAAAAACATTTATGTCATTATCTAGAGGGAGCCGGATTTTTGTAAGCTCAATCGCGGCATCTTTATAGTTCTGATTTTTTTCCAAATTACTGACCTGAATAAGTGATTCTGCCACTTGCTTACGAAGCTTCCAGTCTTTATTTTCCCTCATATCGTTAATTAACACTAAGGCCTTTTCAGGATTTGATTGCAGGTAATCATCTGCTAAATGTTCCATTCCGGCATCTGACCACTGAAATTTTTGTGGGGGATATAATTTACGGAGCTGCTCAAAGTAATTGATTCGGTCATTAATATTTGCAGTGCTGTCGGCTAACAAACTTAAGGCCTCCGCGCCTCGTTCACTTGCCGGAAAATGCTTTACAAAATCAAAAACTTTCTGTTTATAATCATCAGGATCGCTATCCGAAAAAGACCAAAGATAAGCATATGCGTAAGTAGCATTTGAAGGCTCTGCTAATGTAGCTTTTCTCAAGTACTCACGCGACAACCCCCTTTCCCCCCTTATAAATGCGTCATCAGCAAGCATAAGCCATATTTTAGCGTTTTGGGGTTCCATTGCGGCAGCCCGTTCCAAAAACTCCTTTGCCTGTGACATTTCCTCCTGGTGATAAACGGTACCTATAAACATGGGGATGTTTATATTATCAGGATATTTTTTCATCCAATCCTCATATTGAGCGACCAGCAGCGGGTTGCTTAAACCCATTGCGACTATGAAAGTGTGATGTGCTTCTTTATCATTTATGTTAGCTTCTACGGCTGTACGAGCTTTTTTTATTTCTTCAGCCGATGCAGGCTCTTTCCGGACAGGCGTTTGAGCCAAAACCTGATTTGAAAAACCGGCTATTAGTAATAGAATTGTATATACTGTATGCTTTAGATGATTGCTCATGACCATTACGTCCAGATAAAACAATTCTAAATAATAAATACAATAAAAGCACCCGTGTTTTAACGGTAAATTTGAATACTGACTTAAATGTATGTAATGTTGTATTAAAGGAACGATTACTTCATTGAGAGGTCAACAAATAAGGCTTATTTATTATTAAATAATTTATTAAGAGTTTTAACTAGCTCGATCCCATGCAAATTTTTTGCTACGATTTTTCCCTCAGGATCGATCAAGTAATTATCGGGTATAGCATAAACATAATATTTTTTACTTGCCCCGTCATCCCATAGTTTCAAATTGGATAATTGAGTCCATTTTAAATCATCTTGCTTTATTGCCTTAACCCACTTGCTTCTTTCATCATCGAGAGAAATACCTAAAATGGTAAAGTTCTGATCTTTAAATTTCTCCATAGCTTTAGTGATACTGGGGTTTTCTTCCCTGCAAGGGATACACCATGACGCCCAGAAATCAATTAAAACATATTTACCTCTAAAACTAGCCAGGCTCACCTGCCTGCCATTTATGTCCGCTTCCGAAAATGCAGGCGCCGTTGCACCAATAAAAAGGCTATCAATCCGATATTTTAATTCCCTTCCCCAAATATTATTTGTTATAGATAAAGGCATTGATTGAAAAATCTTTTTGGATTCAGCTTCTGCCATATATTCAATCTGATTATATAAAATGTAGGTATTTAAGTAAGAGTTGGGATGTTTTTTTATCCATTTTAAACTATTGGCCAAGTCTTTTTTATGCACCACTAAATATAACGAGTCCATTTTCCTTATTTTTATTTCCATCAAAATGGTATCAATATGATGATTGTGACTGTAATCAGCATAGTCTAATCTGGCATTGGTATATTCTGTTGCTAATTTAATATCAGTTATTTCAGAATAGTACTGATCATACTCCAGAGATGTATGATTTTTTGTAACGGAAACATTTCTTAAAACCGAATCGGCAATAAAAATACTTGCTTTACCAGGCTCCAAGAAAGCCCTTATGTTATGGCCATTTATCGATATAAAATATAGCTCAGCATTTTTTGCTTTTAAATTGAACACAAAGCAATGATCTTTTATTAGCGTTGTTTGAGGTTTAATTGACCTTGAAAGTCGCCTCGGAACCACTTGTTCGATTGAAATTATAGTGCTATCCTTTAACATCGGTGCAGTGCCGTTAATGATCAATTTCTGCGAATACGCAAGTGTTGGTGAACTAATCATTAACACGTAAAGCAAAAATCTCATAATCATATTTATACCGTGTTTCATTTCCTTTAGCTGATTGATCTTTAATGCAGAGATAGCGATCCAACTAAAAACCGCTAAAGGTGTTTTTATTAAGACTTAATAGAGTAGATGATATAAGCTTATAATCAATAATAAACTTATATATAATTATCAAACAATAAACCCGTGTTTTCACGGTAAAATTGAAAACTGACTTACATGTATGTAATGCAGAAACTGTATCAGAATTTACAGGACTATCTACGCGCTCTATTGCTTTAACACAAATACCGATGACGGAAATGCAGGATCATTGAAAACCGTTTTCAGGGTGATCACTTTACTTACCACATCAAAAGACATAACCTGCTTTGCATCATCCTGGTACGTGGGCCATTGGGGCTGATCTTTGATATTCGGATCGCCGTTGATAATAAAAGCTACCCAGGCGTTATGCATATTATCGGCCAGTTGCAGTTTTTCTGCATTCATGGTTTGTGCCGAACGGGAATGCCATACAAATGGCAGTTCCATAGCATGCCCTGCACCAAACGGGGTTTTGGTATAATCAAAACGATACATCCAAACGGGAATGCCGGCTTGTGCTAAAACCTTTGCAAAACGGTAAGTATGCATCTGGTACATGTATTGGGTCAGTATTTTTACAGCTGCATTGCTTGGGGTAGATTTTTTAAGTTCCTTTAAATAACTACGATAAACCATTGGGTAATTATTCCCGAACAAGGCTTTCAGGACAGTCTTATCGATCCGCCTGAGGTGAATATCAGTTGCTATAAAAAGCCGGCCTTCATCGCGGTTGGTACCCATTAATGCTTTTATGGGTGCTATTTTTTTGTTAACAGCCGTTTGATAGGGATCGCCTGAGATCACACGCCCGTCATTAACCGGACCGAAAAATGAATTGCCCCCAATACCTTCGCATACTTTTCCCTGTGCTTTCATCAGCGAATCGGTAGGCATGGTCAGCAGTGCTTCTGCATTATTTTTGCTAAGGTGCAGTTGTTTCAAAATTCGTAAACGGGCAAACTTTGCAGTATTGATATCCCGGATGCATTGCACCGATCCGCTTTCAGAAATATATTGCTGGAACAGGCCTTTTGATTCGGGCGAAACCAATACGGCTGCCAGTAATTTTGCCCCGGCTGATTCACCCATTACGGTCACCCGCTCAGGGTCGCCGCCAAATTGGGCAATGTTTTCTTTGATCCATTTAAGAGCCATGATACAATCGAGCAAGCCATTGTTGCCCGAAGAAGTGTAGGCTTTGCCCACATCATCCAGGTACATAAAACCAAATACGCCCAGCCGGTAGTTGATAGTAACGGCTACAATACTGTCGCGGTCGGCAAAATCGTGGCCATCGCTATCTTTTCCCGCACCGTTGGTCATGCTGCCGCCGTGTACCCATACTACTACCGGCCGTTTGCTGTGGTCAGCATGTGGTGTATATACGTTCAATGTAAGACAATCCTCAGACCCTTTGATGCCCTTAACGGTATATTGCTTCGCCACATGACCGAACTTTGTGGCGGCCAGGGTATCAGCCCATTCCTTATGTGGTTGCGGCGACCTGAACCTTAAACCGTCCACCGGCGGTTCGGCATAAGGGATACCTTTGAACACGTCGATGCCGTTCTCATATAGCCCTTTTATATATCCCTTATCCGTTTTAATAACAGGGCCCGGGGCAGACTGCTGTGCGCAGGCGCTATAAATTGTAAAGCACAACAAAGCACTCAAAAGAGGCAATCGCAGGCGCTTCAAGCAGATCGGCATTATTTTATCCGGGTTATTTAGTTTAATAATATGCAATATACTTATATCGAAACAAAATGCTTTAAGGTTGCTTGTATTAATATATAATCACTAAGGCATGGCAACTGAAAAATTAAAGATCATCCATCCCCGGGAGCAGGAGGTGAGACACACCCATCGTGATAACTGGCAGGTGATGAAACCATTTGTCAAATTCTCATTTGGTGCAATAAAAGTGATCGCATTTACTTTGAAAGCGATAGTGAGGGCAGCAATAATAACTTTAAAGCCCCATAAGGAAAGCACCGAAGTAAAACACAGGTGATCTTATTGGATGATCAGGTTGTTTACTTTTCGCACCAGTTCTTCCAGACCAAACGGCTTTGCTATTACATCATCACATGGGATTGCTGAAAAATCGGCCCCGCGATGGTAATAGTAAGAGCATAGCATTACCGGGGTTTGCCCAAAACGAGGGTGCCACTTAAGCTGATTACAGATGCCATTATCTTTATGTCCGGCGAGCCTGTCGTCAAGGATAAAAAGATCAGGCTGGAAAATCTTGGCGATCTCGATCAGGTTATTACTGTCTGAGGTAATGAGTACCTGGAATTTCTCGTAAGATAAGGCTTCTTCAACCACGTCCAGGGTGAACTGATTGTCGTCTAATACCAATATACGCTTTAGCATAATGTGATTTTTTAATAAGGGTTTTTGCGTACAGGTTTTATCATTCAATTATAATAACAGGCCTAAAGCTAAATTTTGACTGCGGGAATTAGAATTAGTTTAACTCATTTTAACTTTTGATGTTAAATTTTGTAAATGGCACAAATTATACAACCGGTGTTTTTGCCTAAAACCTATATCTTAGCCACTACCAATGATAACCCCAAATTCAAAAAGTTATTATATAGCCGCAATTATAATCGGCCTGGCGGTGGGGCTGGCCACGCGCGATATGCCCGTCGGCATTTTACTGGCAGTAGTGCTGATGATCCTTTTTTCGGGACTGAGGAAACGAAATGAACCTTAAAACAAATGAGCAATGGAATTTGATCCGAATAACCCGGTAATAAAATTATGTGTTGAGGGGATGAATGCCGAAGGCGAGGGTGAAATTAAAGAAGCGCATAAGCTCTTTCAACAGGCATGGGATACGGCAACCAACAACTTTGAAAAATTCACCGCAGCGCATTACCTGGCCCGTAACCAGCAAGACCCGAACGATGGATTGAAATGGAACCTCGAAGCCTTAACGCTTGCAGAAACTATAAAAGAGGACAGCACAAAAGGACATTACCCTTCGCTATACCTGAATGTAGCAAAGTCGTATGAAACTTTAGGCGATAAGGATGAAGCCGCCCGTTACTATCAACTGGCAGCGGGTGCCTGTGATTATTTGCCAGGCGGGAATTATGCGGATATGATCCGGTCTGGGGTTAGCGCCGGACTTAAAAGAGTGGGACATGATCACCCGGTTGATGAGGCCATTGTTCAATTGATAAATACCTGGTGTGAGCGGAAGGAATTAAAACCGCTGGCTGCTGTACTGCCTTCATATGTAACTTATTTGGGTACTGAAAATGACCGGAATAAATTACTGAGCGCGTTCAGTTATCTCAGTGCTATGCGCTGTTTGGGCGGAGAAGAGCAGGGAATGGTAGAAGAAATCATCAAAAGATCAATAATTTAATATAATGACTATTTATTTTTTCTGAATTTTTTAGAAGGATTCCGGCTGGTATGAAATATGGAATAAATAACCACTTCCCTGCCGAATATTTCAAAAACAATAACATACGGAAATGTATGTAATACAAACTGGCGATAATTCTTTTTAATTTTTTTATAAGAGACCGGTGATAGTTCCAACCGGTCGTAGCAAGTATCCAATTCCGATAAAAAGCGCTCTCCTAACCCTGGTTGTTGCTCATTGTACCATTCATATGCCTCTTTAGCCATTTCAATAGCTTTAGGCTTTATAACTATTTGGTACATTAAAACTCTTTTTCGTTAATGATTATTTGTCGCGCTTCCGTTCTGTTATAAGATTTGCTTTTTCCACTTAAATGTAATTCACGTTCCTTATCAAGAATTTGTAATTGCTCCTCTGTTAATACAAAAACTTCTTTCTCTTCTATATCTTTTTCGAGAAGTGTATATACAGCCTTTATTTTATTGTCATCTGCATCAGCAAGATAAGACATTAAGCGATTGCGGATTGCTGTGATAGTCATATATACAAATATAAAGAATCAGAATACTTGTTCAAATGGATCGGTTAATAAATCATTCGTCTCCAATAGTTAAATAATGTTAAAAGATGTTAAACTGAAGCTGCTCATTATAAATAACTTATAAAAAGCACGGATATTTAGGTAATGGTAAAACCTTTACACTAATATCTATGCAATTCAACAAGATCAACAATCTTTTGGGCTGGCTTTGCTTCGTTATCGCCTCCACCACCTACATTTTAACTTTAGAACCTTCGGTAAGTTTTTGGGACTGCGGCGAGTTTATTGCCTGCGCTTATCGTCTGCAGGTATCGCACCAGCCGGGGTATCCCATGTTCGCCATGATCTGTAAGGTGTTTTCCCTGCTATCGCTGGGCGATGTAACCAAAGTAGCCTATTTTACTAATATGGCCTGCGCACTGGCCAGCGGGGCCACTATCATGTTCCTGTTCTGGACCATCACGCTGATCTCCCGCAAAATGATGGTGAAGAAAGGAGAGGAGATAGATCGCACAAAGCAAACTTTAATATTGGGTGCTGGTTTGGTAGGTGCGTTAGCGTTTGCGTTTACGGATACTTTCTGGTTCTCGGCAGTAGAAACCATTGTGTTTGCCATGGCCGCACTCTGTACGGCAATTGTATTCTGGGCTATATTGAAATGGGATGCCCACTCGGATGAACCCGGTGCAGATAAATGGATCGTTTTTATTGCGTACGTCATCGGTTTATCCATCGGCATACACCTGCTCAATTTGCTGACCATCCCGGCTATTGTACTGGTATATTATTTCCGCAGGTATAAGAACATCAACCTTAAGTCAGGCATTATTGCTTTTTTGATCAGCATTGCCATACTGGCTTTTGTGCAATTCGGTATCAGGGGGTATACGGTGATGTTCGCCGCTTATTTCGATTATTTTTTTGTGAATACCATCGGGATGGGTTTTGGCAGCGGTGCCATCATATTCTTTTTGTTGCTGATCGGTTCATTAATTTGGGGAGTGCGTTACAGCATACGTAAAAACAAGCCTGCCATGAACCTGGCATTTTTATGTGTGATCTTTATTTACTTTGGCTATGGCTCGTTTGCATATATCCCTATCCGGGCTACTGCAAATACCGATCTTAATAACTCGCATCCGGATAATGCCTTTATGCTTTACTGGTATCTGAACCGGGGGCAATACGGCAGTGTGCCACTTTTGACAGGTCCTTATTATGATGCTAAAATTACTGATCAACAGGATGGCAGTACCGTTTACGCAAAAGGTAAAAACAAATACGAACCGGCTGGGCACGACCTGGTGACCAAATACGACCACAACACCATTTTGCCGCGCATATACAGCCAGGAAAAGTATGATCCTCAATTTTATAAGCAATGGCTGCAATTGGGGGATAATGATATCCCGACATTTGGCGACAATCTGAAATTTATGTTCAGCTGGCAGATATACCAGATGTATGCCCGCTATTTTCTGTGGAACTTTGCCGGGCGCTATAATCAACAGGACGGACAGCAGCAAATGGGTGGTTTCCATGGCTACACAGATGGCGACTGGACCACCGGGATATTTGATAAAGCCAAGCATCTGCCCAAATCTGTGCTCAATGACAATACTTACACGCCGCTATATGCGCTGCCCTTGATCTTAGGGCTCATCGGTTTGATCTATCATTACCGCCATAACAAAAGGGATGCGCTGATCATTACCCTGCTTTGGTTTTTTACCAGCATAGCTATTGTGATGTATGTGAACCAGCCGCTACAGCCGCGCGAACGCGATTACTCCTACGTCGGTTCCTTTTATGCATTTGCCATCTGGATAGGGTTGGGCGTGATCGGGCTGGCTGAATTAATACGGAGGAAATTGAACGCCAGAACTACAGGTTTTGTCACCATTGGCCTATGCCTGCTGATAGCACCTGTGCTGCTGATCAAACAGGAATGGAAATCGCACGACAGATCGACCAAGCTGACGGCGCATGATATGGCATCGAATTATCTGAATTCCTGCCCCAAAAATGCCATCCTGTTTACCGGGGCTGATAATGATACTTATTCGCTTTGGTATGCTCAGGAAGTGGAAGGCGTGCGGCCCGATGTACGTATAGTGATCACCACGCTGTTTGGCTCTGATTGGTATATCCACCAGATGCAGGGCAAAATGAACCAGTCGGCACCTTTGCCTATAACTATGGCTTATGACAAATATAAAGCAGGAACCCGTGATTATATTCCTTACAGCGATGCTAAGGTGTCCGATTCGGTAGAGTTAAAGGATCTGTTTGATTTTATTACCTCTGATGACCCGCAGGCCAAAGTGGAAATGCAGGATGGCTCCAAACTGAATTACCTGCCGACCAAAAATTTTAAGCTGACCGTTAATGCTGATGAGGTGATCAAAAACGGGGTAGTTACCGCCGATCAGAAAAGCAGGATCGCCGACAGCATGGAATGGAAGTTTAATGGTAACTATATTACCAAAGATAACCTGGCATTTATAGATATACTGGCGCACAATAACTGGAAAAGGCCAATCTGTTTTAGCGCCACCATGGGCAGCTCTGACCTGAATGGCCTGGAGCCTTACCTGTACAAGGAAGGGTTTGTGTATCACCTGATCCCATTTAAAAAGGATGTAAAAGATAACGGCCAGCAAACCAAAGTGAACACAATGGTGATGTACAGCAACATGATGAACAAGTTTAAATTCGGTAATTACAAACATGCCAAATATTTGGACGAACAATCGGCTGGCTTATTCTACCCGGTAATGACCTCTGATTTCCTGGAGCTCACCCAAAGCCTGATGCAGGAGGGGCACAACGATCTTGCTTTGAAGGCACTTAAAAAATATGATGACGAAATGCCAGATATTTATCCGAACATCAATATGGCCCAAAGCAAATATTTTATCATCGATACGGCGTACAAGCTGCACGCTACAGAAATGGCCAACCGCTATGTATCAAACATGGATGATTACATCACCGACCAGCTGGATTATAATTACAGTTTGCTGCAAAGCAGTCCGGGTGATGTGAACGCGCAGAATGTACAGTTCGGGATGTCGGTATTAAACGCTGCCGCCAACCTGACAAAAGAAAATGAGCAACTGGCTTTGAACATCAAACTACAGGCGCAACTGAATGATTACACTACTAAATTTTCCGGCATAATAGGGAAGCAGCAATAAATTCAACCTGGGCTTTTTATAATTGGTAAATGTGCATCCGCCGAAAACTCCGGCGGATGTTTTTATTTTGGTTGGATTGGATTGTAAATCAGACTGACAGCATTTGAACCTTTTCGTGCAGAAAACGTATTGTTAGTTTTGTGATATGAAATTACTTTTTTAAGTTTGAATAGAAACCTAAACCTTATGCGCATAAAATTAATCTCAGCAGTACTACTAATCGGTATGTTTTGTTTTGGCTGTTCTAAAAGCGGCCAACCCGGCCCAAAAGACAACGGAGGCACTACAACTGGCAATAGCGATTTAAAAATCGAAATAGTTAGCGGTAATAATCAAACAGATACCATAGGATATCCACTTCCCAACTTTGTTAATGTAAAAGTAACTTCAACCAGTGGCGCCTCATTGGACGGTTATGGAGTACAATATGAACGATCCGGGTGTAATGCTGACCTAACTAACATACTTGGCTTGAAAGATGACGGAACAAGCGGAATTAACTGGTACCTGGCCGGAGATGTTGGGCAACAAACTCTAAAAATTATTGTGCTTGATGCTCAAAACAAGCATGTTGATTCTGTTGCTGCGGTAGCTACAGCAGTAGCGCCTGCGAAAGGTGGGTGGCATTATTCCGCTTGTACGCCTTTTGGAGTTGGAGCAGGGGCCTTTTGTAAATTAAGTACAGGCAGATTATTTGCTGCATTTCAAATAAGCAAAGGGTACTTACGGTATTCAGATGATAATGGAGCAAGCTGGAATCCGGTTAAAAGCCTGGGTAATACCCATAATTTTTTAACAGTAGTATCGACCCCGGCAGATGAGATTTTTGCTATAGCCTCAGATGATAATTACTATTCTAAAGATCAGGGACAAACATGGACAGCATTAGGGGTTCAAGGGTTTAATAGCAAGGAAATTTCTGGTATCGCATTTACGCCGAAAGGAAAATTATTTATAACTACAAGGTTTAGCTCTCAGTATATTTCATCCGATAAAGGAAAAACCTGGTTGACTATTCCAAGTTCAGCCTTGGTATATCCAAACGAGGGTGCTGATAATGATTTCAGAAGTCCATCAGAAGATAAGGATGGTAATTTGTATTTACTTAGTTCCGAAGAGGGACACATTTTCAAGTCAACAGATAATGGCAAGACCTGGGGTTATTTAAATTTCCCCAATTATAGATTTACAGATTTTTTTATTGATAAAAATAACTGGTTTTACGTTTCTATAAACTCGCTACCCTATGGTATTTATATATCGAAAAATCAAGGCGCCAGCTTTGATTTGCTAAGCAATTCAGGGACAGGGCTTAATAAGAAGTTGAGTTTACAAAGTGATGGAAATTTATATTACACTGTAGATGATGTAGGTCTTTACAGGTTAAACGGGGCCGCTCCCCCGGCGAGGCTGATTTTGAATAGTCGCGGCCCCGGGGCATCACCATACATAGTCGCAAAAAATAATAATGTAGTGGTAAGTTCTGGTGGCTTTCCGCTGCTTTATAATAATAAATAGTAAATCTTGATATTACCCACTCATCATTCACGTTACGTCACGTCATGTTAGTCCGGATTTAAAATCCCGGACTAACAAATAGCGGATTTGTAATCCGTGCCGTCGATGCCACACCACCCTCCACCCGCCTAGCGCCATCCGCCTTGCTTCCCAGCATTCTTTTTCATAATTTCGGTAGCATTTTGTTAAAAGATGTTAAGGGGCTTGTGAATTATCTGAAAAGATTTATAAAAATGCGGATATTAGCCCCCGCGAAAAAATACTAATTATAGTCCATGCAGTACAAAAAGATCAACAACCTTTTAGGCTGGCTTTGCTTTATCATAGCCTCAATCACTTACATTTTAACATTAGAGCCATCCGTAAGCTTTTGGGACTGCGGCGAGTTTATCTCCTGCGCTTACCGTTTACAGGTAGCGCACCAGCCGGGTTATCCGCTGTTTGCCATGCTGGGCAAGTTCTTTTCACTGCTGTCATTCGGCGATGTGACCAAGGTATCTTATTTTACCAACATGGGTTCGGCGCTGGCAAGTGGCGCAACTATTATGTTCCTGTTCTGGACCATTACCGCATTAGCTAAAAAGCTGCTGGTTAATAAGGGCGAAGAAGTTGACAGCTACAAACAGATCATCATTATGGGTGGTGGTTTGGTTGGCGCACTGGCCTTTACCTTTACCGATACCTTCTGGTTTTCGGCTGTGGAAACCATCGTGTTTGCTTTATCTGCACTATGTACGGCCATCGTTTTCTGGGCAATATTGAAATGGGACGCCCATTCCGAAGAGCCCGGCGCCGATAAGTGGATCGTCTTTATCGCCTATATCATCGGCTTATCCATCGGTATTCACCTGTTGAATTTATTGACCATCCCGGCTATCGTGATGGTATATTATTTCCGCAGGTATAAAAATATCAATACCAAAAGTGCCATTATCGCTTTCCTCATCAGTATCGTTATACTTGGTTTGGTGCAATACGGTATCAGGGGCTATACCGTGCAGTTTGCGGCCTATTTCGACTTGTTCTTCGTTAACACCCTGGGGATGGGCTTTGGCAGCGGGGCATTCTTTTTCTTTATCGTCCTGATCGGCCTGATCGTATTCGGGATATGGTGGAGTATCAAAAACAATAAGCCTGCTTTGAACCTGGCTTTGCTTTGCGTAGCCTTTATTTATTTTGGCTACAGCTCATTTGCTTATATCCCTATCCGTGCTACAGCAAATACTAACCTGGACAACTCGCACCCGGATAATGCCTTTACCTTGTATGGTTATTTGAACCGTATCCAGTATGGTGAAACACCCTTGTTATTCGGGCCATATTTTGATGCCAAGGTAACCGACCAGACAGAAGGCAGCACTATTTACCGTAAGGGTGAAAAGAAATATGAAAGCGCCGGACGTAAGTTGAATACCGTTTATGACCATACCACCATACTGCCGCGTATGTATAATACCGAGAACCAGGATAACGCATTTGGTCAGGACGCACAGTTTTACCGTCAATGGCTGCACATGGGCGAGAATGATGCACCGACATTTTCGGATAACATGCGATGGATGTTTAGCTGGCAGATGTACCAGATGTATTTCCGGTATTTCTTATGGAACTATGCCGGGCGCTATAACCAGTTAGACGGGCAGCAAAGCACCGAAGGGATTGATGGCAACTGGACAACCGGGATATTTGATAGTGGTAAGCACCTTCCAAATGAATTGGTCCACAGACCTGCTGATAAACCAATTGATGCCAGTAACGCCTATACACCGTTGTATGCCCTGCCGTTGATATTGGGTTTGGTTGGCTTGATCTATCATTTTCAGCGTAAGCAACGGGACGCCCTCATCGTGGCCTTGCTATGGTTCTTTACCGGATTGGCGATTGTGATCTATGTGAACCAGCCAAGTATACAGCCGCGCGAAAGGGATTATTCTTATGTAGGTTCCTTCTATGCTTTTGCCATATGGATAGGTTTGGGTGCAGTGGCTATAGCCGAGCTGACTAAAAAATATATCAGCCCAAAAACAGCGGCCATTGGTGCTACGGCTATTTGTTTGCTGATACCTGTACTGTTAGCCAGCAAAGAATGGGGCGCGCATGATCGCTCTACCAAAATGACGCCGCATGATATGGCTTATAATTACCTGATATCGTGTCCGCCGAATGCTATTTTATTTACTTATGGCGATAATGATACCTACTCATTATGGTACGACCAGGAAGTGGAAGGTATAAGGCCCGATGTGCGTATTGTGAACCTGAGTTTATTCAGCGGCGACTGGTACATCCGCCAGATGCAGCGCAAAATGAATGCATCTGAGCCGTTGCCTATTACCATGCCTTATGATAAGTATAAGGAAGGCGTACGTGATGCCATCCAATTTTATGATAAAAAGCTGGTGGGTGCATCAGATATCAAAGAGGTTTTTGATTTTATTACTTCTGACGAAGATGCAGCCAAAGTGGAATTGCAGGATGGCTCAAAGGTAAATTACCTGCCAACCAAGAGCTTTAAAATGGATATCAATCCTGATGAAGTAGTTAAAAGCGGTGTAGTTAGCGCTGACCAGAAAAGCAGGCTGGCTGATACCATGAAATGGAAGTACACCTCTAACTTTGTGACCAAGGATAACCTGGCCTTTATGGATATACTGGCGCACAATAACTGGAAACGGCCTATATGCTTTACCATTACCGTAGGCCAGGAAAATATGGGGGGATTGCAGCCTTATCTGTATAAAGAAGGCTTTACCTATCACCTGATCCCTTTTAAGCCGGATACAGCGTCGCGCGATCAGTTGGGAAAAACCAATACCCTGGTGATGTATGATAATGTGATGAATAAATTTAAATGGGGTAATTTCAAAACGGCTAAATATCTCGACCCTGAATCGACCACCATGTTCTATCCTGTTTTAACCTCAATGGTGCTTGATCTGACCCAAAACCTGATCAACGAGAAGCACAATGATCTGGCGCTGAAAGTGCTGCACAAATATGATGCGGAAATGCCGGATATTTATCCTTATGTTGACCTGGCAAGGAGCAAGTATTACCTGGTAGCTACGGCATATACATTGAACGATATTGCCTACGCTAACCGGTATGCCAACAGCATTGATACCTACCTGACCGATCAATTGGATTATAACTATAACCTGATGCAGAAGGATGCCTCAAGCATTGATGGCCGTACAGTTCAAATGGGTATGTCGCTGTTGAATGGCATATCGCAGCTGGCGAAAGAAAACCATCAGACGGCTATTGCTGCTAAACTGGATAAGCAGCTGAAAGATTATGAAAGCAAATTCTCCCCGGTATTAGGGAAACAGCAATAAGCTGCTAAATATTATTAAAAAAGCCACTTCAATTTGAGGTGGCTTTTTTGTTTAAAGTTTTTCATCCCTCCTTGCCGTTTAGGGGAGGGAGGGCGGTCCAGCGAAACGTCGACCGGGTGGGTAAAATATGCGCAATAGTAATGCAAATGCATCAGCATTAATGCAATGGCGGTGTGTCGACTCACCCCGACTTCGCTGCGCTTGTCACCCCTCTCTCCGCTGCGCAGGAAGAGGGGATGGGAAAATACAATTCGGTAACTAAACTATTCCACGTTATAAGGCTTTGCTGCCCTCTTAGGATCATAGAACAGGTTAGGAGTTAACCAATATAACAGGATGACCCTTGAATACCTGTAATTGAATGGCGATAACAGAAAGGCCGCTCCAAGCAATATGGCTATGTATAACCACGGCGATTCGGAACCGGTCAAGATATAGGTGCCCACGGCCAGTGTGATCATCTGGGCTACATTCATGCCGTAGCTTACAAACATGGCTACATAAAAATAACCGGGCTCTATCTCGAACTGGAAATTACAGTAGGGACAATTGGTATAGCTCTTTTGGCCTCTAAAGCTGTACATGCTGTTGGCATACATATCGCCCTTACGGCATTTTGGGCATTTGCACTGTAAGGCGGCTTTAAATTGCGGTAAAGGTTTTTCTGCGGTGTTATTATCTGGTTCCATTGTTTGAATGTTTTAGTGTTGTCTTCCTGAATTCTTCCGGTGTAATGCCGGCATATTTTTTAAAAAAACGGGTAAAGTAGGAGTTGTCGTTAAAGTTTAACCGGTAGCCTATTTCGGCAATGCTCAAATCGGCGTTAATAAGCAGCCTTTTGGCTTCCAGCAGGATGCGGTCACGGATCACCTCCCCGGCCGACTGGCCCAGTATATCATTACAAAGCGCATTCAGATGATTTGGTGTGATGTATAGCAGCTCGGCATAATCCTTCGGCAGTTTTAATGTGGCAAAGTTTTTCTCTATCAGCTTCTGAAATGTTTTTAGCAGGTTGTAATTGTAGGTGGGCAATTGCTTTTCCTTCTCATCCGTGTTCACCCGGCTTAACAAGATAAAGGTCTGCAACAATAGCGCCCTCACCATGTCGATCCCAAGGCGTGCAGGATTTTCACTTTCAATAATAATCTGCTCGAACAAGCGGCTGATAGCCGCCTGAATTGCAGGAGGGATCTGTATAACCGCATCATCAATAATACCGCTGAAAAAAGGGAACTGGTCCAGGTATTCATTTTTGAGCAGGAACGATTGAAAAAATGCCTGCGAAAAATGGATCACATAGCCATCTATCTCACCCTCAAAATTCCAGCTATGTACCTGGCCGGGTATCATAAAATAGATCTGGTTGGGTGTTACATCAAATGTTTTAAAGTCGATAGCATGTGTGCCGCCCCCCTTTGTAAAAAGTACCAGGTGATAAAAAGTGTGCTTATGAGGGAAATAAAGGTTTTTGTGTTTTTGCAGGTAAACCCCAAAACGGCTGATCAATAAGTCGTCCTGCTGAAAATCAGAAAGCTTACAGATGTCATATACGGGGATGGCGTTTTGCATATAACAAAAGTACGCGTTCTGTACCGTTTTGAATGGTGATAATCAAGGCAGTAATGGTGTTTTTTACTGATTAATGAAAAAACAAGAAGCTGTACCCGAAAATACAAAGTGTAGCGTTCGCTACACGTGCAACACCTTGCTACAGTTGGAACACTCTAATAATCAGCATTTTGTTTTTTTGGCTAATCTGTGAACACCAAACAATATTTTATTTCCATATTTACCGATCATATACAATAGCCAAATGCAAAAGCCCGACAGTATAATATTTGATATGGATGGTACCCTATGGGATGCCGTAGATACTTATGCCGAATCATGGAACATCGTTTTTAAGCAATTGGGTATCGATAAATCCATTACCCGTGATGAGTTGGCCAGTATGGTAGGCTGGGAAGGGAAAAAAGTATGGAAAGCCATTATGCCCGATTATGATGAGGAAAAGCAGGCTTTTATTTATGGCAAGGTAAATGAGTTGAGGCGGGAGATACTGCCGCAACGGGGCGGCGTATTATATGATGGCGTAAAGGATGGTTTAAAACAATTAGCCAGAGAGTATAAGTTATTTATCATAAGTAACTGTGCGGTTGGTGTGATCAGGTTGTTTATTGACTGGGCGGGCATTAATGAGCATATCATCGACGAGATAGCTTATGGCACTAATTACATGCCCAAGCATTTTAATATTCAACAATTAATAGACCGTCATAACCTAAAGAAACCTGTTTATGTAGGGGACACCGAAGGGGATGGTGAACAAAGCCGCCTGGCAAATATTCCCTTCGTATTTGTAAGCTACGGCTTTGGAGAAACTGACGACCACGATGTAAGGTTCGACAACTTTACCGATTTTACAAATTACTTTATGGCTTTATAGGTGGCAAGTCAGGCAGCGTTTGCCGATCCGTCACACAAGCCTTTTATAAGCCTGTGGCACGATTTAAGATCATCCAGGTGTCGTACCAAAACATTGACTATCTTTTTATTCCAATCCAGCTCTTTGTCATTTATCGCTTTATGATAAGCGCTTTTGGCAACATCTTCGCCATACTCACAATAATCCAGTATCGTTTGCCTGTCTTGCTGATAGGATAAAGACCTGAAATCGGTCCAGGAATGGTAAAATTTACCGGATAGGCAATTGCCATCGGCCGGTACTCCTCCAAGCATAAGAATGTAATCTGTTAATTCATCAACATTTTGCAGGCTCTGATAAATGAATTGTGAAAACAGGAAATCCAGGTCGTCATCCAGTGTGATAACCATCCGTTTTTTATAGCCTGTGATCCTGTCGTTATTAATTCTTATTAAATCATTTAGGGCGGAGATCTGTGGCGCTGTATCTTGCTGTGTTTCCATAACATATTTAATAATACTTAATAAACATATTGTTTGAGTTAATGTTTTTACAAATTTCTGATTTACAGTTATTAAGCGTTTATTGTTGAAAATCAAAAGTATTTCACAATCCAAACATTTTTTAAAAACACGGGTTTTAATCTACATCGTTGCCAAAAGCTTTCGTAAATAGCTTAAAAAAGGCACTTTTAAAAGTTCGTTTTTGAAATATTAACATCAATGGATCGCAACAAGAAAAAGAAAAAAGCAAATAATCATCTTTTATACCTGCAAAAAACCTGCACGGGAATTTCGGGGTTGGATGAAATTACAGGAGGCGGCTTACCTACCGGTCGCCCTACATTGATAGCAGGTGATGCCGGATGCGGCAAGACACTTATGTCACTTGAATTTATAGTGAAAGGTGCCTTAAATTATAATGAACCGGGTGTTTTTGTGGCATTCGAGGAAAAGACCGATGAACTGGCCTTAAATGTAGCCTCGCTCGGGTTTGACCTCGAACAGTTACAAAAAGATAAAATGATCAGGCTTGATCATGTACACATCGAAAAAAGCGAGATAGAAGAAACAGGCGAATATGATCTGGACGGACTGTTCATCAGGCTGGGTTATGCTATCGACAGTATTGGCGCAAAAAGAATTGTACTGGATACTATCGAAAACCTGTTTTCGGGTTTAACCAATATGGGGATTTTGCGGGCCGAGCTTCGCCGCCTTTTTCATTGGCTTAAGGATAAAGGAGTAACCGCCATTGTTACCGCTGAGCGGGGCGAAGGCTCGTTAACACGACAGGGTCTTGAGGAATATGTATCTGATTGTGTAATATTGCTTGACCACCGGGTGATCGACCAGATCTCAACCCGGAGGCTGAGAATAGTCAA
>JBEHXM010000085.1:0-23737 GCA_048498695.1 Bacteroidota bacterium | reverse complement strand
GTAGTACCACCTTTAGTTCCACCAGTGGTGCCTGTAGTTGTACCGCCGGTCGTTCCACCTTTGGTACCGCCAGTAGTAGTTCCGCCGGTTGTTCCAGTAGTACCACCTTTAGTCCCACCAGTGGTGCCTGTAGTTGTACCGCCGGTTGTTCCGCCTTTAGTACCAGTAGTTGTTCCACCCTTGGTACCGCCAGTTGTACCACCTTTGGTACCTGCATTTGTACCAGTGGTAGTAGTACCACCGGTTGTTTTAGTAGAATCAGGATTATCATGTATCACGACTCCAATATCTTTTCCTTTATTGTTAACACTGGAAGTGGAGTCGGCAGTTGAAGGGGCGATAGATTCATCTTTCTGACAAGAAGTGAATGTTGATGCGATAAATAATGTTGTCGAGAACATTATACACATTAAGGGGCTTTTAAAGTTTTTAATTTTCATAACAGCATTTTTTAGGGTTTTTTGTACGGTCTTGTCGCCCGTGGGGTTTCACAAAAATTAATTATTGAGTAAAAAAATTAATACATACTTTAATTATGCTACGTAAGTTGACTGATTATCAAAAGGATATCTTTTCCTCTTTTTTTCAGAAAATTTTTAGCTTTCAGCAATAGTATGTGATCAATTTCAGAGAAAATGTGATTTTGGCCCAATTGGCCGAAGGGAATACAGCATAAATTATTTCATAGTAATAATAGTGGCGGGCAAGATACTGGCGGTTAAGTTTGCGCCCCATGTGTTGTTGATCAGAGTTACACCAGAGCCATTCTGACCAAAGTCGTCCTCCAGATTTCTGAGATTAAACCACTTGACCTGGTTATAGGCATAGGTAACATCAGTAGAAGACTCTCCTGAATAATTACCCCATGACATACCTACTAAACTTGCAGGCGAGGTATCACTGTAAATTTTATTATGATCAACCATGATGTGGCTTCCGCCCTGTGCCTGGATGCCAACATAACCCGGGCTAACCAGGATATTATTCCTGCACACCTGGTAGCTTCCGCCAAGGTCACCTATTACTATACCTGCTGCACCGCTATTGCTGGTAGGCCACAAAGTTCTTTGTCCGCCCCTGATCCAGTTACCAATTACCTGGATACTATCGCCTGGCAGACCGTTGCTTTCATACACATTGATCACATCATGCGGATGCAACGCTTGACCGGCGATACTTTCGATACGGTTATTATTGATCTGGGTTCCGCCACCGGTAACGCCATTAAATTGTATGGCATGTCCAAGTGATGCGGTATTGATGCCATTGATATTCAGCATCTGGTTATTATTTACTTTTATCGACTGAGACTGATAAGCATAAACTCCAAAACCAATATTGCTGATAAAGGTATTGTCAATAGTAATGTTACTGCTATTGCTGATATTGATACCGAAGCCAGCACCATTGATTATTTTACAGTTAGTGATATGTACGTTGGTTGCACCATTTACACTGATACCGGTAGTGCTGCTGCCATTCAGGTCTATCAGAAGATTGGAATAAGTGGTATTTGATTTAGCACTGATAGGGCCTGAGGTGGTATAGGTAGGATTTGTGGGGTTGCTATTTGTTCCTGTTGTGGTACCACCCGTAGTAGTTCCACCTTTGGTTCCGCCGGTAGTTGTACCTCCTGTAGTAGTTCCACCAGTTGTTGTACCTCCTGTAGTAGTTCCACCAGTTGTTGTACCGCCGGTAGTAGTTCCGCCTTTGGTACCTCCGGTTGTACCAGTTGTAGTACCACCTTTAGTTCCACCGGTTGTACCTGTAGTTGTACCACCTTTGGTTCCACCGGTTGTACCTGTAGTTGTACCACCCGTAGTAGTTCCACCGGTTGTACCTGTAGTTGTACCACCAGTAGTAGTTCCTCCTTTAGTACCGCCGGTTGTGCCAGTAGTAGTTCCACCTTTGGTTCCAGTTGTAGTTCCGCCTTTGGTACCGCCGGTTGTACCACCTTTGGTGCCTGCATTTGTACCAGTAGTTGTACCTCCGGTTGTTTTAGTAGAATCAGGATTATCATGTATCACGACTCCAATATCTTTTCCTTTGTTATTAACACTGGAAGTGGAGTCGGCAGTTGAAGGGACGATAGATTCATCTTTCTGACAAGAAGTGAATGTTGATGCGATAAATAATGTTGTCGAGAACATTATACACATTAAGGGGCTTTTAAAGTTTTTAATTTTCATAACAGCATTTTTTAGGGTTTTTTGTACGGTCTTGTCGCCCGTGGGGTTTCACAAAAATTAATTATTGAGTAAAAAAATTAATACATACTTTAATTATGCTACGTAAGTTGACTGATTATCAAAAGGATATCTTTTCCTCTTTTTTTCAGAAAATTTTTAGCTTTCAGCAATAGTATGTGATCAATTTCAGAGAAAATGTGATTTTGGCCCAATTGGCCGAAGGGAATACAGCATAAATTATTTCATAGTAATAATAGTGGCGGGCAAGATACTGGCGGTTAAGTTTGCGCCCCATGTGTTGTTGATCAGAGTTACACCAGAGCCATTCTGACCAAAGTCGTCCTCCAGATTTCTGAGATTAAACCACTTGACCTGGTTATAGGCATAGGTAACATCAGTAGAAGACTCTCCTGAATAATTACCCCATGACATACCTACTAAACTTGCAGGCGAGGTATCACTGTAAATTTTATTATGATCAACCATGATGTGGCTTCCGCCCTGTGCCTGGATGCCAACATAACCCGGGCTAACCAGGATATTATTCCTGCACACCTGGTAGCTTCCGCCAAGGTCACCTATTACTATACCTGCTGCACCGCTATTGCTGGTAGGCCACAAAGTTCTTTGTCCGCCCCTGATCCAGTTACCAATTACCTGGATACTATCGCCTGGCAGACCGTTGCTTTCATACACATTGATCACATCATGCGGATGCAACGCTTGACCGGCGATACTTTCGATACGGTTATTATTGATCTGGGTTCCGCCACCGGTAACGCCATTAAATTGTATGGCATGTCCAAGTGATGCGGTATTGATGCCATTGATATTCAGCATCTGGTTATTATTTACTTTTATCGACTGAGACTGATAAGCATAAACTCCAAAACCAATATTGCTGATAAAGGTATTGTCAATAGTAATGTTACTGCTATTGCTGATATTGATACCGAAGCCAGCACCATTGATTATTTTACAGTTAGTGATATGTACGTTGGTTGCACCATTTACACTGATACCGGTAGTGCTGCTGCCATTCAGGTCTATCAGAAGATTGGAATAAGTGGTATTTGATTTAGCACTGATAGGGCCTGAGGTGGTATAAGTAGGATTTGTGGGATTGCTGGTGGTTCCTGTATTAGTCCCACCTGTACCTGAACCTCCAGTTGTAGTACCGCCTGTACCAACACCACCGGTAGTAGTCCCACCTGTTGTTCCTGTAGTTGTACCACCTGTTGTAGTACTGCCCTTAGTAGTCCCTGTAGTAGTGCCGCCAGTTGTTCCTGTGGTGGCACCGCCGGCAGGGGAACCGATTGTTGTACCGCTGGTTGTTCCGGTTGTTCCATGATAATGATGATGACGACCACCGGTTATAGTACCGCCTGTAGTTCCTGTATTAGTGCTGCCTGTAGTTGTTCCGCCGGTTGTGGTGCCACTAGTTGTTGTTCCTGTTTTAGTTCCGCCGGTTGTGGTGCTGGTAGTTGTACCACCTGTGGTACCTGTGGAAGTTCCACCGGTTGTGGTACCTGTAGTTGAACCTACTGTACCACTTGTAGAACCTTTTGTTCCCGTGGCGGTACTATCTGTAGTGCTATTATTTTTTCCGTGTGAAGATTGAGAGCCTTTTGCTGCACCGGACTGGGCAACTAAAGTTGAATTGATACCTATAGGTGAATCTATATCTTCTTTTTGGCAAGAAGTGATTATTGAGGCTGAAAAAATTGCAAAAGAAGTTGCAATAAAAGCCATACGGCTTTTCCCGGGTCTTAGTTTAATCATAGGGTTAATCAATTATTTCCCGTAAACTTTGATCCTGAAATTTCAGTCACGGGAAGAATTAAATTATGGGTGAAAATTATTTAATATATATTGAATAATGCGAAACTATGTTTCCACAATTGTTTTTAACAATTACTAACATAGCGGTGGAAATACCAATTGAAATAGCTTTTTAACTTTTATGCAGACGGCATTAAATTAATATTATAATAGAAAAATTGTTAAAGGCTATGGCAAGTTGATCCATTTAAGCTATAGTTGAATTTGATCTGGTTGAATTGTAAAAATTAAAAACCAGGTAAAAAGGAATGGATTTCTTTATTTACCTGGTTTATTTACTTATTAAAAGCTAATGTTTATATCTTTTAACAAGCATGAAATGTATATTTTTTAAAGTTTACCGCCGTCAAGCCCCCTATTTCAGGGGTGACAATACAATTTATTTCATAGTGATGATTTTGTCAGGCAATATACCGGAGTCAAGGTTTGCACCCCATACATTACCTTTTTGGGTCAAGCCGGAAGTATTTGCAGGCTTATCATCTTCCAGATTTCGCATGTTAAACCATTTCACCTGGTTATAAGCATAAACAACGTCTGAAGAAGATAGTCCTGAATAATTACCCCATGACATACCTACCAAACTTGCAGGTGATGACCAACTGTATATCTTATTATGGTCAACCATGATGTGGTTTCCGCCCTGGGCCTGGATACCAACGTAGCCGGGACTAATCAATGTGTTATTTCTGCATACCTGGTAGCTTCCGCCAAGATCGCCAACTACGATACCGGCAGCTCCGCTATTGCTGGTAGGCCAAAGGTTCCTTTGTCCACCGCGTATCCAGTTGCCTATTACTTGTATGCTATCACCTCTCACACCGCTTGATTTATATAAATTGATAACATCATGGGGATGAAGTGCAACACCTGAAACATTTTCAATACGGTTGTAATTGATCTGGTTGCCGCCGCCAGTCACATTATTGTACTGTATGGCATGGCCTAATGAACTGGTATTGATACCATTCATATTAAGTAACTGATTGCCATTTACCTTTATGCCTTTTGAATTTTGCGCATAGATGCCGAAGCCAACATTCTTTATAAAGGTGGTCTCGATTGTGATATTTGAGCAATTATTTAAGTTAATAGCAAAACCTTTTGTATTTGTTATCTTACAATTGATGATATGTACATTGGTTAAATTATTTAAAGTAATACCTGTTGTACTGCTATTTTTAAGGTCGATCAAAAGACCTGAATACGTGGTGTTGGATTTAGCAACAATTGCGCCTGAGGTTTTGTAAATACCGGTTGACGTTGCAGCTGAACTACTGGCACTTAATGCAGTTGTAGTGTTAACAGAGTCAGCATTCATAGCTGTATCTGCAGGTGTAACCGAATTGTCCTTTTGACATGAAGTAATTAATGATACGGTGAATAATGCTGCTACAGACATAGCAAGCCCCGTCCGGAGTGTTTTGTTTTGTAAAATCATAATAGTTAAATTAATTAATTAGACACATTTTACGCCTTATCCACAGATATATTGTGCTCTAAAGAACTTTTTTTTAACCTTTATGATATTTTTGTATACGTATGTTAATAATTAGTTACAAATATTGTTCTATAAATAATTAAGAATTAGGAACTTATATTTAAGTTGGCAAACCCCGTTAAATTATTAACATTTTTTAAAAATATTCTGAAATTTAATGCTTAAGATGAATACTGAATTGCTAATTAACTAAGATTTGTTTCTTCGGGTAAATGGATTTTAGCTCGTTGGAAATATGAAATATCGTATGAAAAATGAGTTGTTTAAATGATTCAAATGGTTATGTATGCCGGGCCCTCACAGCTATAATGTTGACGGTATTTTCGAAGAGGATTTCAATCATGCTTGAGAAGAAAAAATGCTATATTGCACCATCAATTGCATGTTTTTTGTTCCGCCATATAATATAATCGACCGCCTTCAAAAAGAATGAAAATCAGGAATAAATGGTCAATTATTAAATACCAATTAGCGTTTCAGGCAAACAAAATTGGGATTATTACGTAAAAAGCTTAAGATTAAACAACCCTTATTTAACTGAAATTATATTTGATTTTCATCGCCCTAATTATATAGAATGATCAATAAATTACTACTACCTATAACTTACGCAAAACGTCTTATCAATCAGGGGCATGATCGCAGTGTTCAGGCAAAAAAGAATATCATTTCCTCATTTCTTATTAAAGGTATCAGTATCTGTATAAGCCTTGTAATGGTGCCTTTGCTAATTAATTATATCAATGCATCACGATATGGTATATGGCTTACACTTAGCTCTATAGTTAGCTGGTTCAGTTTTTTTGATATTGGTTTAACACAAGGGCTCAGAAATAAATTTGCAGAAGCTAAAGCCAAAGGTGATGACGAAAGCGCCCAGATCTATGTAAGTACGACTTATGCGGTCCTGGTAATAATTTTTGTTTCGGTATGGCTTATCTTTTTGGTGGCTAATAACTTTCTTAATTGGGCCGATATTTTGAATGTGCCCCAAGCTATGAGATCGGAAGTATCCATGCTGGCCATTATCGTATTCACTTATTTTTGTTCGCAGTTTATTTTTAGGATAGCTACCACTATCGTAACTGCTGATCAACAGCCGGCAAAGGCATCACTTGTGGACCTGATTGGTCAATTTTTATCCCTTATGTTTATTATCGTATTGATGAAAACAACTAAAGGGTCATTAATTAATCTGGGGATTGGATTATGCCTCTCTCCTGTCCTTATTTATATCCTGGCTAATGTTTTCTTTTTCAACACACAGTATAAACGATACAGTCCCAAGTTTTCTAAGATAAATTTTAAATATGCCAAGGGATTATTTAACCTGGGACTGACATTTTTTATCATTCAGATTGCCGCGGTGATTCAGTTTGAATCAGCCAATATAATTATTGCCAGAAATTTTGGCACTTCCGAAGTAACATCATATAACATTGTATATAAGTATTTTGGAATGCTCACGATGTTATTTACTATCTTTCTAACTCCATTTTGGTCTGCCTCAACAGAAGCTTATTTGAAAAAAGATTTCGATTGGATCAAAAGCAGTATTAAAAAGTATAATCTTTTAAACCTTCTGTTGTTCCTGGGAAGTATTGTGATGCTGGTACTCTCTGATACGGTTTATAAGTTATGGCTTGGAAAGGGTAAGGTTCAGATCGATTTTATCCTCTCATTCTGGGGCTTTTTGTATGTTGCCATCACTATCTACGGTTCAAAATATGTTAATTTTTTAAATGGGATCAGCGCATTAAGAATCCAATTCTGGACGTCTTTACTAAGCCCTGTATTGTATGTAGGTTTATCAGTACTTTGTATCCATTATTATCATATGGGTGCATACTGTCTTTTTATTGCGGCAATTGTATGTAATATAAACATCGTCATTGCACCAATACAATATTATCAGATCATTCACAGGAACAAACGAGGAATTTGGACAAAATAAATTATTAAAAATGATTAAAGTTGTTCATTTACAGCAATCTCCTGTATCAGCAGGAAGTGCAGCAACCAGGTTACATAAAGCTTTCTTAGACCACGATATAGATTCTTCTATCCTATCATTACTGCCTGTTGGTACAAATGATGATAAAATTAAACAGCTTCGTAAAAGGTCGATTATAAAGGCAGACTGGGACCAAACCATACAATGGAAATTCATCAGGAACAAAACCAAATCTTCTTACGGGCTTTTTTCCTACCCTATCTTAGGTACTAATGTTTCTAAGCTAAAACAAGTTCAGGGTGCGGATATAATTTATGTTCATTGGGTATTACATGGTTTTATGAACCTGACCAATTATAAGCAGGTAATAGAATTAGGCAAGCCGGTAATATTTTTTATGCACGACATGTGGACGATTACCGGCGGCTGCCATCATAGCTTTGGATGTGATAAGTATTTGACCGAATGTAACAATTGCCCGATGTTTGAAGAGAAAACGATTATTGACTGGGCAAAATCTGAATTCCATAAGAAACAAAAGCTTTTCAAAAAATATAATAATATCTATTTTGTGTCACCGAGTAAATGGCTATACAATTGTGCCATGCAATCTGGATTAACAAAAGATAAACCTGTTTTTTATATTCCTAATATACTTGGGGGGACCATTTTTAAACCTTTTGATAAGAAAGTAGCCAAGCAGATATTAAATATTGATCCTGATGAAATAGTGATTGCATTCGGTGCTGTTACTGTTTCAAGTCCTTATAAAGGTTGGGAATATTTGAAGCAGGCAATAGCATTATTACAGCTTGATCCAAATTTTAAAAATCTTTCTGTTTTGATATTTGGCGGTGAGTATGACAAAGAGATTGCCGATGCCATTCCGTTTAAAACAAGGTTTATGGGCTATTTAAGGGAGGAATACTCAACTGCATTGGTATATAATGCAGCTGATGTGTTTGTCGGCCCATCTTTAGCCGAAGCGTTTGGTTTCACAATATATGAAGCATTAAGTTGCGGAACGCCTGTAGCAGCATTTGAAACAGGCGGCATTCCTGATCAGATAATGCATAAACAGAATGGTTACCTGGCCAGGTATAAAGATTATGCAGATCTGGCAGAGGGTGTTAAATATTGTTGGGTTAATAAACTTAAAGGATATGCGTTGCCTCAGTTTGATACAACTGTGACTGTAAACAAACACAAGGAATTATTTGAGCAAATAATACAAGCAAGTAATAATATATAATGATTCAATCTGCCGACTACGATTTTTTATTAACATCTCGCAAGCAATTAAGGGCATTTAATTGTTTTTGGGCAGGATTTATTATTTATACTGTAGCCTCAACGTTGTATAAATTAGGTTTTATTACACAATTCAAATATGCCGAGGTCTTTCAGGGATTTGGTCTTTTTCTGTTTCTTTTCTCATCCATTTTTCTTATCAATTTTAGAATTGAGAATAATTATGCGAAATACATTTTTATAATATATATTCTTTGGTTATTAACTGTTGTAGCGAGGGGATTTAGTCTTAATTATCAATTCATAAATATTCTTATGTTTGATGATTATTTTGGAATATTTCCATTCCTTTCGCCGCTTTTGTTATTGTTCCCTCATAAAATTGTACTTTTCAAAAGACTATTCCAGTTTATTGTAATCCTTGGGATCATCAATTTACTTATTGATGTTTTATTTGCCAGAGATTTATTGAACCGGGATATTTCAGATGCTGATAGCCGAAGCGTGGCAGAAAATTTAACGAGCAGATTAGCCATTCCATGTACTTTTTTGTTGCTCACCTTATTTTACCAGGTTAAAAAAGTAAGATTATTTGCGTGGTTTGTAATATTTTTAACTGTTTGTATTGCCATAATAAGGGCTCGCCGGGGAATGCTTTTTACACTTGTAACCCCGATGCTGTTTGCCGGATATCTTTACTTTCTGGCCAGTAAGAAAAAGATAGGAATGATATTGATTGGACTTGTTACAGCTGCATTCATAGGTGTATCCGGGCTACAATTCTTTAGCAACAGCAGCTTTTTTGACTCTTTTAAATCTAGAATAAATGATGATACCAGAACAGGGGTTGAAGAATGTTATTATAATGACATGAAGCCAATGGATTGGATGATTGGCAAAGGAATGAACGGGCAATATTATTGCCCTCATATTGATCCGAATGCATTGACAGATTACAGATCTATTATTGAAACTGATTATTTGAACATAATTTTAAAAGGTGGCACACTTAGCCTGGGGCTTTTCTTGCTTCTTACCATCCCAGCTGCCATAAAAGGAATTTTTTATTCAAAAAATAATTTTACTAAGGCTGCAGGTTTTTGGGTCTTATTGTGGACAATGAATTTATACCCAACCACCGTTGTAGCGTTTACTTTTGATTATTTGTTATTGTGGTTGGCAGTAGGAATTTGTTATAATAAAACATTACGAAGCGTCCCTGAAGAATTGATGAAAATATATTTTACTAATCTGGCAATTGTTCCTAATATCAATTAAAAAGTATTTGGTATCTGTCTATTGATCCACGCAAATAACAGTAAAATATTATAACCTAATAACAATGAAATTACCTAAGGTATTAATACTCAACGAAACTTTTAACGATTATGCCGGCGGTGGAATTACCCTATCCAATCTTTTTAATGGATGGGACAAAGATAAAATTGCTATAGCATGTAATAGTTTTCGCTTAGAAGGCGTTGTTGATACTAAAATTTGCGATACCTATTATCAGTTGGGTGATAAAGATTATAAGTATATTTTCCCATTTAATCTGATCAGCCGCAAACGGTATTCAGGTTTGGTAAATTTTGATGAAAGAAAATCACCAGCACCAGTTTCAGTTCCGGATACTGCTACTCAAAGTGATGAGCCCAACCTAAGGCATAAATTTGTAATGAATTACCTGTTCCCTGTGTTAGAATATACCGGGTTTATTGATAAAATGTCATCGATAAAACTGTCACCGGAATTTCGCAACTGGCTGGATAATTATAAACCTGATATCATTTATTCCCAGGCGCATAATACTACTGATATCAAATTAACTCTGCTCATTAAAGACTACCTCAAAATACCAATGGTTTTTCACATGATGGATGACTGGCCATTGATGGTAACCGGCAGCCAGGCGCTTAAAAACAAGCAACTTAAGCGCAATGACCTTGCTTTTAGGAAACTGCTCGATAAAGCCGATTTATTGCTAAGCATAAGCGACGGCATGAGTGATGAGTATAAAAAAAGATATGGGAAGGATTTTACTCCTTTTCACAACCCAATAGATCTTGAATTTTGGAAGAAGTATCAGAGAAGTAGTTATGAATTGAGTGATACCCCTACCCTTTTATATGCGGGCAGGCTTGGTATCGGTATAGATACATCTTTGGAATTGATAGCTAAAGCAGTTGAGTTGGTAAATAAAAATCTCGGAATAAAAATGAGATTCATAATCCAGGCCAAAGAAAACCCTCAATGGAGTGCAAATTATGATTTTGTAGAACATAGAAGCTTTGTGGCATATGATGATCTCCCAAAAGTATTTGCAGAAGCCGATTTCCTGGTGCTCCCTTATGATTTTTCAGCAAAGTCAATTCAGTTTATTGGTTATTCCATGCCAACTAAGGCAAGCGAATATATGATCAGTGGAACTCCGATAATTATTTTCTCGCCAGAACAAACAGCACTTGTAAGTTATGCACGCAAGCATCATTGGGCAAAAATTGTAACAGATAATGATATTAACGTTCTTAGCCGATCGATCGCTTCGCTTATCCAAAACAAGAGTGAAAGGCAGGAGCTAGCAAAAACTGCAATTAAAATTGCCGAAAATAATCATTCATCATTAAAAGTGAGGCACGATTTCAGAAACACCCTGGCCTCATTAAGTAACCAGGAATAAGCGTTTCCGCACTCTTTCTATTTTCAAATTACCAGTTTTTAACATAATAAAAGCTTTAACTGCCTTGAATTATTTGATAACATTTTTATCAAATATAGTTACCAGGTCAGACTTATTGCTTTTGCTGTTTACCTGGAACCAGCCTTTAAATATTGGTTGTAATTTTTTCTCCAGCAAATAACTAACCGATAACACAGTGAATAGGTATATTAATATTTTCAATATATATAACCCCGGATTTGAAACGTCAAAATAGTTGAATAGGAAGAAAAATGGCAGATGTATAATATACAGTGCGTAGGAAAGTCCCCCGAGGAGTATAAATATCTTAATAATTTTCGCTGATAAATTATGAACAGGTTTATACTTAGTAAAGTAAAGTATGACACCAACCATATAACAACTTAATTGGACGTATTTTAATTCAGAATGGAGATTTCTAAGAATCAGTATAACAGGTAGTGTTAATAATACCATCCAGATAAGATCACGGTATTTAATTTTTATGCTTGCAAACAGGGCAATAATTAAAAAACAATAAACAAGGTAAATCAGATTATCAACCGTGATCATATATTTAAAGTAGTTATCAAAATTTGAAACCGGGAAAGCAAATGATTTGTGTAATGTACCGATCAAAAATTTATTAATATACCCACGATAAACCAAAAGCTGTTCTAAAGGCCAGGCAAATAAAAAACATGCTATTAACTTATTAGGGCTTATAGATTGATCACTTTTAAAATAGCGGGCCATTATTAGTCCTACCATCCAAAACGAAAATCCAAAAAGATACGATGAAATTATAGCAGGGCCATTTAAATAAAAATTCAAAATAGCAATAAGAATACTTCCAAAAAAAGCAATTACCGGGTTTACCCTGAAATAAGAAATAGGTATAAAAATCAGGTAATAAACAACCTCATAATTTAATGACCATATGGGGCTACATTCAAATATGGGTTTTGAAAAAATATTTTGTGTGAATGTCAGATTACTTATAATAGTTAAAACACTATAGTGGTTTATAGCAACTATCAACGTAAAACAGATTGTAATAAAATATATCGGGTAAAGCCTTACAAAGCGCTTTTTTAAATAGGTAATAATGGTTCGGTTAGTTAAGTGCTCCTTATGGCTTATTCCTATCACATAGCCCGAGAGAACAAAAAATATTAATACACACAGATGAGCTGCCATATTAACATTATCGAGGCCACCCGGAAAATAACTTTTATTAAAATAAATGTGATGAAATAAAATATGATTAAACACTACCATAATGGCAGCAAAACCACGTAAGGCCTCTATATCGTAGTTAAAATTTTTTGATTTAGGTAATCTGGCATTAGTATTTGTGATTGCTTGCATTGTATATCATTAAATACTTTCCAGAACCTTATTATAAAAATCTACATAATTGCTAGCTGTCGTACCAATTGAATATTTCTTCAGGAACGGATTCCTTTTTTCTAAAATTTCTTTTTTACTTTCCTTATGGCTTAATGCCAACGTGAGTTGTTTAATAAATCCATCTTCAGATTCCAGGTTAGCGATATAGCAATATGGCATATCTGTACCTATTTCAATATGAGGGGGTATCTCGGAAAGCACACAAGGTATTCCAGCAAAAAATGCTTCCAGAACAGTGATCGGTAATCCCTCAAATAAGGAAGCGTTTAAGAAACAATCACAGTTACCCATTAATGAGTAAACTTCACTTTGAGATTTTACCCCTATATAATGAACATTTGACAGTTCACTAAAATTGCTCAGGTCCTGTTCTGCAGTTTCCTGCTTTATTCCGCAAATCAAAAAGTCTACATTTTTATCTTCAAAGTGCTTAGCTATTTTACAAACCATATCATAGTTTTTCTGCCTGGATAATCTTCCCACGCATAAAACAAATTTGTGTGGCTCATCTTTTTTTAATGGCTCTAACACTTTTTTATAACTATCGTCTATTCTAAATGATGATATTCCATTTTGTATGGCAACATTCAGACAGTCACGTTTAAAATTCATTTCCTGAGCTGAGTATGAACAATATATGGATGGCGTATGCGCGTTGAACTTACGCGTCATCCAACTCCAGTTCTCAGGTGCATTATGCACAGTAATAATATGCCTGTCCTGTAATTTTTTTAGATTGGCAAGTCTTAAACAAATACTTGTGATCAAATGTGACGTAGAGATGTGAGTATTAATAATATCCGGATCAACAGTTGAAAGTGTTTTGATTATCCCATTAACCGTACTTACAATGGTAATATTTCTGCCCGGTCTTCTGTTGAGAAAGTACAGATCGACAGATTTTTCTTTTAGACTGTTTATTAATAATGATTGGAAATTTGAATTTGTAAGTTCATCTATTACGATGATTGAAACGTCATGTCCCAGTTCTTTTTGTTCAATTGCTAAAGATGCTACAAATGTTTGTGCCCCACCTGCGTCCAGGTTCATTATAATATGGGTTATTTTCATTTAGATAGTTAATTGTATATTAATACAGATCACGGATTTTATTTCGCGATCTGTATTAGGGGGTATATATATTGTGTCAGTTGTATTAATTATAAATTTAATGCAATATCGCGTTTAATATTGCATTAATCTGTTGTATAAACTATTTATGATTGTCCAGGACATCCTGTAACGCCCGGGCAAATTGATCAGCATTGGGTTTTAGCAACATTGTTCTATGGTCTCCCGGCAGTTCTATTTCCTTCACTCCTTTTAATGCATATTTACTCCATCCAAGATATTGTTTATCATTAGTGTAATGAATACAGGTAGATGCCCTGAAAAGATAAACAAATCCATTGAATGGGGCCATTTTAGATTTCTTGAAAGCAGAGTAATAATTATCCCTGATGTTTTTCATCAAATTATAATAATCTTTATCTCCACTCTCTTTTGCCAGTTTTATAGCATCATAACGATAAGCCTTATCTTCCAGTTTGATGCCTTTTTGAGTTTGAATTGTTTTCTTTGGCTGCGTTGCAAAAGAATATAAAAGTTTCAACCATTTGATAGAATGTCTCTTTAGCTTTTTAGGAAGTAAAGTGATAAAATCATCCGTATGATCGGCATTTGTATCAATTATTGCTAAAACCTTTACCTCTTTGTTCATTAACTCAAATTGCTTTCTCATTTCAAGGGCAATAAAACCACCCAATGAATAGCCACCTATGGCATAAGGCCCGGTTGGGTTGTGCTCTATGATTTCCGATACATACGTTTTAGCTATTTCGCTCAAATCGGTCATCGGGTGGAATTTGCCGCCCAAACCTAAAGCCTGTAATCCGTACAAAGGTTGATCTTCGTCAAGAGCTGATGCCAGATCAGCAAAATTCATCACGTTCAATCCCACACCGTGAACAAAGTACATAGGCATTTTGCTTCCTGTTGGTTTTATCGGGATCAAAGCCTTATCCTCTCTTTCTGTCCCTTCCTCGTTCAGGAACGCATCAAGTAACTCAATATTGCTGTATTTAAATAATATTGATATCGGCAATACCTTTCCTGTTTTTTTCTTTATCTGGTTAACGATCTGAACAGCTAATAATGAATGGCCGCCAAGATCGAAGAAATCATGTGTTATGCCTACGTTATTAACCTTTAATACATCTTCCCAAATTTCAACCAGTAGTTTTTCTGAATCAGTACGTGGCGCTACATATTGCTCTTTTATCTGCTCCTCAGCATTAAATTCCGGCAGAGCCTTTCTGTCTATTTTCCCATTTGATGTTAGCGGAATACTATCCAACTCCACCCAAAGAGTTGGTACCATATAGTCAGGTAGTTTACTCTTAAGGAAAGTAATAACGTTTGCACGGTCATAATTTCCTTTTCCAACCACATATCCTACCAAACGTTTTTTTCTATCCTTATCCGCTACTGCCAATACAACGGCCTGGCTTACCAGTTCACATTGCCGTAATATACTTTCAATTTCACCCAGTTCAATACGGTAGCCCCTTATCTTTACCTGGTTATCTTTGCGGCCTATGAACTCCATATTCAGATCAGGCATCATTCTACCCAAGTCGCCCGTACGGTACATGCGCCCGCCCGCCTGATCGTTGAACGGATCTTTAACGAAAGCATAATCAGTTTTTTCTTTTTCATTAGCATAGCCCCTGGCAACGCCAACTCCGCCGATGTATAATTCGCCAACCACGCCAATTGGGGCCGGTTGTAATTTATCATTCAGAATGTAAAAGAAGTTATTATTCATAGGGCGGCCATAAGGTATGCTGCCCCAGTTGCTTTCTACTTTCTTTACAGGATAGAAATTCGACCAAACTGTTCCCTCTGTTGCTCCACCGAGACTGATCACCTGTGTGTTCGGGAAGTATTTTTTGATCCTGTCAGGAAGGTTCACCGGTATCCAGTCGCCACTCATAAACACTACTTTCAAAGTGTTTTGTAAATACCCTGTATCGTGTGCCTCAAGCTCGCGCACCAGGTAATCCATAGTAGTCGGAACGGAATCCCAGAAGGTGATCTTATCTTTGATCATCATATCCTTCAGTTTGGGCACATCCATTAATTCCTGTTGTTCTACAATTACGAGTGAACCGCCTGCTGATAGCATGCCAAAGATGTCATAAACTGACAGGTCGAAACACATTGATGTGATAAACAACAGACGATCATCAACACCAATATTATATTCTGTATTTACCCACAGCACCAAATTGACTGCCATGTGATGTTCAATCATAACTCCTTTTGGCCGGCCTGTAGAACCAGATGTGTATATCGTGTACGCTAACTGAGTACTGTCAACCTTAAGACCTGGATTAGTGTTTTCATAAGTGTTAAGATCAAGTGTTTTTAACTTAACAAAAAGATCTGCAGGTACTAATTTCTCCAATTGATAATCACCATCTGTAACTACTTTTGCTACTACCGAGTTTTCCAGGATATACTCCTGCCTGTCAATCGGATATTCAGGGTCGATTGGAACATAAGCGCCACCGGCCTTTAAAATACCGAACATCCCGATGATCATATTAAAGCTACGGGTAACAAGTAAAGCTACATTATCGCCTTTATTAACACCATTGGCAATCAAATGTCTGGCCAGTTGATTAGCACGTACATTCAATTCGGCATAGGTCATCGTTTGATCATGCTGGCGCAATGCTACAGCATTCGGGGTTTTTATCACCTGCTCTTCAAAAATATCAGCAAGCGTTTTTTCTTTCGGATAATCTACAATGGTATCGTTAAACTCATATAATAACCGATGTCTTTCTTCAATCGTCAGGATATCAATTTCAGATAAATTTTGATTGGGATCACGTACAACTTCGGCAATAATGTTTTCAAAATGCTTCAGCATTCTTTTCATTTGCCCGGTGCTGTATATATCCGTGTTGTACTCTAAGAACAGGTCTAACCCTCTTTTCGATTCTGAAAATATAAAGTTGATATCAAATTTAGCTACCTTATATTCTCCACCCTCGTAAATACTTGTTTGCAGGCCATTCAAAGTAAACTCGGCATCCTGCTCCATCGCATTTTGCAGCACCACCATTACATCAAATAATGGGTTGCGGTTAATATTGCGTGGCAGTTTTAAGGAATCTACCAATTCATCATATGGATATAATTGATGTTCGTAAGCTCCCAACGTAACCTCTTTGATGTGCTGGAACAGATTGTTATAACTGTTCGCCCCATTAAAGCGGGTTCTAAGAGCAAGGGTATTGATATAAAAGCCTATCTGATCTTCAAGGTCGGTATGCTCACGACCGGCTGTCGGACTTCCTATTACAATATCTTCCTGCCCGGTATAGCGATACAACAATACATTGATACAGGCGAGCAGGTTCATGAACAGAGTACCACCAAGTGTTTTGCCGGTCTTGTTCAGGTTATCTAACGTATCATTATCAATTGTTGCGGTAAGACTCGCCCCGTTGAAAGTTTTGATACCCGGACGCTCTTTATCGGCAGGTAACTCCAGAATAGGTATCTCTCCGTCAAATTGTTTGATCCAGTACTCCTTGTGCGGAGCGATATCAACTGAAGATTCTAACTGGCGGGTATGCCATGCTGCGTAATCTTTATATTGTATCCTGAGCAAAGGAAGCTGCGATTCTCTTCCCTCGGTATGTGCATTGTATAATGCGCACCATTCCTTACGGAAAATATCCATCGACCAGCCGTCGCTGATAATGTGGTGGTGCACCATCGTCAAAACGTGCTTATCCTCTTCCAGTTGTATCAGGTGACATCTCCAAAGCGGACCTTCAATAAAGTCAAAGCCATCAAAGCTTTCCTGGTCGACCAGTTGATCTAATGCCGATTTTTGATTTGTTGAATTTCTTAGATCGGTCTCCTTTAACCGGAAGACATAAGCATCTTTGCTTATGATGTACTGGCGGGGAGCGCTTGCATTATCTTCTTTAAATACCGTCCTCAGTATCTCATGACGGGAAGCCATATCCTGGAAAGCATCTTTTAAAGCTGTTTTATTCAGTTTGCCTTCCAGCAGGATCACGTAAGGGATATTGTAAGCGCTTTGAGCCCCTTCAAAATGATTTAATATCCATAGCCTTCTTTGAGCCGAAGATAATTTATAATCGGCCTGTTCTTTAACTACTTCTATGGTTTCGTATTTCCCAATTTCCTTGCTGGCGATAGAAGCACCTTGTTGTTCGATGGTACTATCCGAAAACAATTCTTTCAGGGGAAGCTTAACACCAAGTTCTTTGTGTATTAATCCCAGCAAACGTATTGCCCTGATACTATGGCCGCCCAAATCAAAGAAGTCGCTTTTTATACTTATTGTTTCGGCAGACATACCCAACACCTCGGCCCATATCTTTACCAATCTTTTTTCAATATCGGTCGACGGGGCAACATATTCTGTATTTTCAATGCCACTGCTTTCGGGAAGCGGCAACACCTTCCTGTTTATTTTACCGTTACTGGTTAAAGGGATTGCTTCCAGATGTACATAATACGCGGGTACCATGTATACGGGCAGGTATTCTTTCAGGAAAGCCCTAAGTTCTATTGCTTCTGCAGTACCGGTCGTATAGGCAATCAATTCCTTTTCAGGACCATTCAGAACTCTTGCTACCACTACCGCATCTTTTACCCTATCATGTTTTTGCAATACAGCTGATATCTCGTCCAGTTCTATCCTGTACCCTCTTATTTTTACCTGATCGTCTACCCTTCCAAGACATTCAATGTTGCCATTAGGCAGCCAACGGCCGATATCGCCCGTTTTGTACATCCGCTCACCTGGTCTGAATGGATCAGCCACAAACTTCTCGTTCGTCAATTCGGGACGATTTAAATAACCTCTGGTAACGCCGGTTCCGGCAATATGCAGTTCGCCGGCAACCCCTATAGGTAATAATTGACCGAGGTCATTCAGTATGTATACATATTCTTCTATCAGCGGCTTACCTATTGTTAATCTGTTACTATCATGCAAGGCTAAACTGGTACTCCAGATCGTTGCTTCAGTTGGTCCGTATACATTAATTACAGATACTCCAGGCAATTCTGTACGCAGATCTTTATACATTCTTTCAGGCAAAGCCTCTCCGCCTATAAGCATGATATCCAGGCCGGATAGTGGCTCTAAGCTTAGACTTGCCGATGTAAGTTGATTTAAGCGTGACGGTGTAAGTTGTAATATATTTATTTTATACTCTTTCAGTTGTGACAATATTTGTACCGGATCAATTTCGTCCATCACACGTACATATATGCCAGTGCTTATAGTAGATACTAATTCCAGTACAGAGATATCAAAAGTATAAGTGGTAAGTGCAGCCAGGCTCATCCCGGCGCGGAAGCCATATCTTTCTGTAAGATTCTGTGTAAACCTCACCAAATTGCCATGCTCTACCATTACCCCTTTTGGTTTACCTGTAGAACCTGATGTGTAGATTACATAAGCTAAGTTTGAAAGTGTACTTTCGGTCGGAAGGCTATCTGTGCTATAATTACTTTGCTGTTGTCTAAACTTTTCCAGCTCGTCTTTGGTAATTAATACTTTGCACTTACTGTCTTCAAGCATATAGCCAATGCGGTCTTCCGGATAATCCGGGTCTATCGGCACATAAGCCCCCCCGGCCTTTAATACACCTAATATGGAAATAACCATCCATTCGCTTCTGTCGAGCATCAGCCCTACCAGGTCGTCACCTTGTATATCATAGGTGGTTTTCAGATAATGAGCCAGCTGATTACTTTTTTCGTTAAGCTCACGGTAGTTAAGCTCAGTTTTTCCGAATGCGAGTATTGCTTTATCCGGGTTTTGTTTTACCTGGTCTTCAAACAGCCCAACTACAGTTTTATCACCTGTATATCCTGGCGTTGTGTCGTTAAATTCATTTAATAGCTGATGTTTTTCCTCATCAGTTAAAAGATCGATACTTGCTAAACTTTGTTTGGAGTTACTAACCACTGCCGAAATAATATTTTCGAAGTGATTTAACATCCGTTCCATTTGCTCTTTGCTGTATATATCTGTATTGTATTCTAAAGAGAGGTCTAATCCTCTTTTTGATTCTGAAAATATAAAGTTGATATCAAATTTGGCTACCTTGTATTCACCTCCCTGATAAATGCTTGTTTGCAGTCCATTTAAGGTGAAGTCAGCATCCTGCTCCATTGCATTCTGTAATGTCACCATTACATCAAATAAGGGATTACGGTTAATATTAGGAGGCAGTTTTAGCGATTCTACTAATTCATCATAAGGATACAATTGATGCTCATAAGCACTCAAGGTAACTTCTTTTATATTTTCAAACAGGCTATTATAACTCTCATTACCGTTAAAACGGGTCCTCAAAGCCAGTGTGTTGATGTAAAAACCTATCTGTTGCTCCAGGTCTGGGTGTTCACGGCCCATTGTAGGGCTGCCTATTATAATATCTTCCTGTCCGGTATAACGATACATTAATACATTCACACAAGCAAGAAGATTCATGAATAGTGTACCGCCGAGCTTTTTACCCGTTTTGTTCAGCTTGTCTAATGCATCGTTATTAATTGTTGCAGTAAGTCTTGCACCATTAAATGTTTTTATACCAGGACGTTCTTTATCAGCCGGTAATTCCAGTATTGGTATTTCACCCTCAAACTGTTTGGTCCAGTATTCCTTGTGCGGCGTAATATCATCAGAAGATTCCAACTGGCGGGTATGCCAGGCTGCATAATCTTTATATTGCAATTTCAATAAAGGTAGCTGCGGTTCTTTTCCTTCTGAATAAGCGTTGTAGATTGTGCACCATTCTTTTCGAAAAACATCTGTTGACCAGCCATCGCTGACGATGTGGTGATGCACCATTACTAATAAATGCTTATCTTCTTTAAGTTGTACAAGATGAGCCCTCAGCAAGGGGCCTGTATTGAGATTGAAATTTTTCCTTATCTCATTATCCACTAGCTGATCTAATACTGATTGTTGATCTGCTGTTTTACGCAGGTCGGTTTCATTTAATTTAAAGGTATAAGCATCCTTGCTTATAATATACTGACGAGGGGTACCTGTTTTATCTTCCTTAAATACGGTTCTCAGGATCTCATGGCGGTAAGCCATGTCCTTAAAAGCATTTTCTAAAGCAGTTTTATCCAAACGACCTTCCAGGACGATAACATAAGGAATGTTATAAGCGCTCTGTGCACCTTCAAAATGATTTATTACCCATAATCTTCGTTGGGCAGCAGATAATTCATAATCATCTTGTTCCTCAACTATTTCTATGTTTTGATATTTCCGTAGATCTTTGATATCAATAGATTCGGCTTGCATTTGTATTGTACTTTCTGAAAATAATTCTTTTAATGGTAATTTTATACCTAGTTCTTTGTGTATTAATCCTCGTAAGCGTATGGCTTTAATGCTATGGCCGCCCATGTCAAAAAAATCGCTTTTTATACTTATAGTTTCTATAGGCATTCCCAACACCTCTGCCCATAATTTTACTAATGCTTTTTCAGTATCAGTTGACGGAGGTATATAATCTGCTTCGCTACCGTCGTTGCCGTCGGGCATCGGAAGTACCTTTTTGTCTACCTTGCCGTTATTGGTCAATGGTATAGAATCCAAATGAACAAAATACCCCGGAACCATATAAGAAGGCAGCAACTCTTTGAGATAACTTCTCAATTCAGTGGTTTCAGCCTCGCCGGTTGTATAGGCGATCAATTCCTTCTCCTGGCCTTTAATTGCCCTGGCTATCACTACAGCGGCGTTTACCTTATCATGTTTTTGTAATACCGTAATAATCTCATCCAATTCAATTCTGTAACCTCTTATCTTTACCTGGTCGTCTATTCTTCCCAGGTACTCCAGGTTACCATCCGGCAACCATCTGCCTAAGTCACCCGTACGGTATATGCGTTCGCCGGGTTTATATGGATTTTCTATAAACTTTTCTTTAGTTAGTTCCGGGCGGTTCAGGTAGCCTCTTGTTATGCCATCCCCTCCAATGCATATCTCCCCCAAAGCTCCGTAAGGTAGTAAACGCTGATGATCATCAAGTATATAGATATCCGTATTGGCTGTCGGACGGCCAATCGGTACAAAAACATGATAATTATCTGATGGAGCTGCTACATATTCTACTGATGTAATAGTAGTTTCGGTAGGCCCGTATTCGTTAATAAATGTACATATACTTTTCCATCTTTCAGCTAAAACAGGGGTACAACTTTCACCACCAGTTATCACTCGCTTTACATTGCCCATATCTTTTATAGACAGTTCAGCTAAATAGGCCGGAACGGTATGGACATGGGTTACTTTTTTGTCTATAATATAATTTTCTAAGGCCCTGATATCAATAAGCGTGGCTTTACTGATCACCACTAAGGCTGCACCTGTCAAAAAGGCGATCCATATTTGCTCAGCAGACGGATCAAAAGTTATAGTACTGAATTGCAGCACCCTTTCATCTTCAGTTATTTTATAAACCCCTTTTTGCGACAGGATAAGGTTACTTACATTTTTGTGTTCAACCAACACGCCTTTAGGATTGCCTGTTGATCCTGAGGTGTAAATACAATAAACCAGGTGATCACCCCTTAGCCCTGTTGATGGATCGTCCTGGCTATACTTATTTTGTAATTTTTTAAATTTCTCTATTTCTTCATTATCAACCAAAACTTTACTTGCGCTGTCGCTCATCATATAGCTAATGCGTTCTTCAGGATAATCTGGATCTATCGGTACATAAGCGCCCCCGGCTTTTAAGATACCAAGTATCGCTATGATCATCCATTCGCTTCGCTCGAGTTTCATACCAACCAGATCGTCTGGCTTTATTTGGTAGGTCGTTCTTAAATAATCGCCAAACTGGTTAGCAAGGTTATTCAGGCCCTGGTAGGTAATCTCAATATCTTCAAAAATAAGAGCAATATTGGCAGGAGTCTTTTTAACCTGTTCCTCAAACAAATCAATCAGCGATTTATCTTTTGGGTAATCAAATGCTGTATTGTGTAATTCATTGAGTAATTTATGTTCTTCGGCTTTGGTCAATATAGGTAACGATGCAATACTTTTTTTCGGGCTTGCAATTATTGAATTCAGCAATAGTTTATAATGATCTATAATACGGAGGATCGTATCTTCGTGGTACAGGTCGGTACTGTATTCAACAGTACCCTGTAAACCAGAAGAGTTTTCTTTCAATTTGAATACTAAATCTGATTTTGAAGTATATTGTGTTAATGATCCATCCTGCGATTCATGCCCGTTTTGCAAAACAAACATCACCTGGTTTAAGGGGTTCATGCCTAGGTCTACATCATCCACCAGTTCGTTTGCAACTTTTTCAAAAGGGACGGTTTGGTGTTTAAGTGCATCAGTTATAGTATTGTTAACACGCTGCAGCAGATCTTCAAAATTATCGGTACTGTTGATTTCGGTACGCAATGCTAAGGCATTTGCAAAAGATTCGATTTTATTGTCTTGCGAACTTAAAACCGGGTTACCGACGCAGATATCCTCCTGGCTGCTATACCTGTAAAGCAACACCTTATAGGCAGCCAGTAAAGTAACAAATAAGGTAACGTTATGCTTCGTGCTAAACAAGTTTAGCTGTTTGGCAAGTTTTTCGTCAACAAGAAACTCAATATTTGCTTTATTTATACTTTGTACATTAGACCTGGGATAGTCGGTAAACAGATTTAAAGGCTTAACACCTTTTAATCTATCTTTCCAGTAATCTATTTCTAATTCAAAAGGCATTTTGTCTGATAAAGTTAGATTCAACATATAAAATAAATATTCCCCTACCCCAAATAAGAGTTATTAAAAATAATGAATTAAT
>JBEHXM010000084.1:0-23763 GCA_048498695.1 Bacteroidota bacterium | reverse complement strand
TGCACATAATAATTCATCCCATATCGTTTTAAATTCCACAGAAAAACTAGCTAAAGATGTGGTATATCAAAGTCCGCTTATTCAAATACCACTGACTTCGGAAAGGGTCGAGACTGAATATTCGATACTGGTCAGGCAATATGCAGTAACTCAGGATGCTTATAAATTTTACCAGAATATTCAAAGGACCAGTGAACAATTGGGGGACATTTTCTCCGCCCAGCCAACAGAGATCAGCGGAAATATACATTGCTTAACCAACCCGGCGGAGCCTGTGGTGGGGTATGTTTCGGTAGGTACGGTGCAATCAAAAAGAATATTTGTACATCACGAAAATCTGCCTGGAAATGTACAGCCAATTTACCCGTATGATTGCCAGGAGAATTCGGCTTTGTTTGTTGGCCCGGGCGGCCACAACCAGGTAGCGGAAATAGTTGTTGCTAACCCGAATGTTTATGTCCCCACAAGCGCTCTTTATAAGAGTGGTGTCATCGGCCCCATTGGGTTTAATTATAGTACGCCTGAATGTGTTGATTGCACTTTACGGGGAGGTAAAAATCCACCTGCCTGGTGGAAATAGTTTCAACTGAACCTAAACAAAAGGCCCTGGGATAAACTCCGGGGCCTTTTGTTTTTTTAGCTTCTGAATTTCTTCTCATGGGTTTTAAAATGTTTTCACAAGTTGTTCGTCTACGTCTATAAGATGTTGATCCGGGATACTGTAAAACCTGTATATAGCAAAACCCCAAATATAATATGAGAACAATCAAAGACAAAAGTATAGCTATTGTTGGCGGTGGCCCCGGAGGACTAACGCTGGCAAGAATTTTACAAATGAACGGTGCCGATGTAAAAGTATATGAACGGGATTTAAACAGGGCAGTAAGGGTGCAGGGTGCAACATTGGACCTGCACATAGAGTCGGGATTGAAAGCTTTGGGTGTGGCAGGGTTAATGGATGAGTTTAAGGCAAATTACCGGCCTGGGGCCGACAAAATGCGAATAACTGATAGTAATGCGAACATCCTGTTTGAAGATTCATTCGAAATGGATATAAACGACGAAATGGCAAGGCCGGAAATAGACCGCGGTCCGCTGAGAGAAATATTATTGGATTCGCTGCTGCCCGATACCGCGGTATGGGATAGCAATTTTGCATCGCTCAGTTTACAAAATGATGTTTTCCGGCTTGAATTTAAAAACGGTACCGATGCTTACGCAGATATAGTGATAGCAGCCGACGGGGCCAATTCCAGGATCAGGCCTTATATTACCCCTGTTAAAGCTTTTTATGCCGGTTTAACAGTTGTAGAAGGCGCAGTGTATGATGCTGAAAAAGCGTGTCCCGCGATCCATCAGCTATTAAACGGGGGAAAAATATTTGCCATGGGCGATGAAAAAACATTGATCGTCAGCTCAAAAGGCGATGGCAGCCTGGTATTTTACCCGGGCTTTAAAACCGGTGAAGCCTGGATTAGCGAATGCGGGATAGATTTTACTGATAAAGCACAGGTGCTGGCCTGGTTTAAAAGAGAGTTTAAAGGCTGGGATACTATCTGGTACCAATTGTTTGAAAATGCAAGCGCCGCGTTTATTCCGCGCCCGCAATATTGCATGCCTTTTGATCAAACCTGGGAGACGTTACCAAACCTCACCATGCTCGGCGATGCTGCCCACCTGATGCCACCCTATGCAGGTGAGGGCGTAAACATGGCCATGCTGGATGCATTGGAGCTGGCGCAATGCCTGATCAATGATAATTTCCCCGACTGCCGCTCAGCAATTGCAGCCTATGAAAAGCAAATGCTTTCAAGAGCCTCTGAAACCGCAAAAATGACCATGGAGCAGATGGATGCTATGCACTCAGCAGATGCAATTTCCAATATGTTAGCCATGTTCAGCCCTAATGAATGAAGGGTTCATTAAAGTGTGATTCTTTTTTTATCTTGTAGTCTCACTTAACCCTGTAACTTTATGAATAATTTAAAATATCTTAACGGTGTACTCACTGTAATTGCAGTTTGCCTGGTGTTGCTTACCCTTTCAGTAGTTGGTGTAATACCAAAAGCAACTGCTTCGACCGCTAACAAATATGCCACTGTACCCCTAAATGCGGACGGTTCGATCAATGTCAGGATAGACCCCCAATCGGTTATGGATGTGAACATTGTTCAACTCCGGGGTTACGAGGTGCCCGTAAAATATTCAAACGGATTGTATTTTGGTTATATCCCAACTTTCGAGGTTTCAAAACCAACACGTTAGCGATTTCTATACCTTGTTAATTGGTATGTTAATTCACTTTTAAGTGGATTCTGATGCAACGGATCTGCAATAAGACTATTTTTGAAAGACGCGGCCTGCTTAGTACTTTTACCGACCCAATACCGCCGTTCACCGACATCATTTAACATTTAACAAGATTTAACTTTTAATCGCTTGCTGTTCGCCTTAGTTTTGAGTAACATTAAATTTTAAGGCCATGAACTTTCAACCCACCATCATACCCAATTCTGAAGATCATCTGAATAGCACCGCACTTTTCAGCGGTATTAAAAAGACCATTCTTTCTAAAGATTTTAAAGGCGGAAAGATCAGCAACCTTTTTGGAAGCACCGAAATTGACTTTACCAATGCCGACCTGAACGGCACAGCCATACTTGATATTTCGCAGGCCTTCGGCTCAACAACTATTACCGTACCCGGCGACTGGCGCATAGAATCGGACTTGTCACAATTGTTCGCAGTGGTAGATGATAACCGCAACAATGTTTATCAAACTAATAAATCTGATAAGGTGCTCTATCTCAAAGGGCTTTCTGCCTGCGCAAGCGTCGAGATTCAAAACTACTAAGCAACTTTATTTCTATTTCCACATCTCTTATATCCGCAGGGCTATCAATGCATGGCAGGGATAAGCTATGCGTGTTTGATAAGTCACTATAAAAAACAAAATCACATGGATAACAATACCACATCAACAAACCGTCGGGATACCTTAATATCCAAAGACGGCACTATCATAAACTATTACATAACAGGAAGCGGCCCCGGACTCATCCTTATTCACGGCGTACTGTCGATGCCGGGTAATTACAGTGAACTTGCCTCGTTATTGGGAGAAAATTTTACAGTTTATTCAATTGAGCGCCGCGGGCGCGGCTTAAGTGGTCCGCAGGGAGATCACTATAGTCTCCTGAAAGAATGTGAAGATGTAGAAGCTTTACAAAAACAAACGCAGGCGGACTACCTGTTCGGCCACAGCTATGGTGGCTTAATAGCTTTGGAAGCGGGCAGGAATAATAAAACTTTCAAAAAAATTGCAGTTTATGAGCCTGCAGTAATTGTAGATGGGGCAATTGATATGAGCTGGGCGCCGGCCTATCAAAAGTATATGGCCAAAAAGAAATACCTGGATGCGTTTGCTGTATTCTCTATTGCTACAGGGCCCGGCAATGCCCAAAAAACACCGCTTTGGCTGATGAAGATTATGCTGCCATTTTTTGTTAAGAAAACGGAACGGATGCAGATGTATAACATGCTGCCTGCCAACCTGATTGAACACCAGGAAGTGGCGGATAAAAACAATACCTATCAGAATTACAAGGAAGTATCAGCGACGGTATTATTAATGTCGGGAGGTAAAAGCAGCCTTGGATGGGTGGATAAAGCCATCAAAACATTGGCGCAAGTATTGCCTGCATCCAAACTGATGAAATTTACCAAACTGGATCATTTTGGCCCAGACAAAACCGGGCCTGCCGAAATTGCCCGGGAATTGAAAGATTATTTTAAATAATAACCCCGGGAGGGTTATCAATTGCAGGTAACAGATCATTTTGTTACTTTGCTTTTGTAAACCTCCACTGATGAACAAACTTATCCTGTTTTTATTGCTCCTGAACTTTGCTGCCCAGGCCCAGGAAAAAATAAAATGGCCCGGTCATAAAAAGGCGGCGATTATATTAACGTATGATGACGGTATGCAGTCCCAACTGGATATAGCCGTACCGCAACTGGACTCGGCACATCTGAAAGCAACTTTTTTTCTGACAGGCGAGATCAACAGCATCACTATTCCCAAATGGCGTGCGCTAAGCAAAAGAGGCTACGAGTTGGCTAACCATACTATTTACCATCCCTGTGCAAGCGGTAATGATAATCCCGTTGTGTCTGATAACTATACCGTTCACGGCATCATCAGCGAAATAGAGATAATGAACCACCTGCTGTATGCAGTTGATGGTAAAAATTCCCGCACTTATGCTTATCCCTGTACTGAAACCACGGTAGGCGGAAAAGATTACGTGGATTCGTTACGTAAATATGGCTTTGTTAAATATGCGCGTATCGGCGGTGATGTGGATGATGCCCTGATCACTGATTTTAAACACCTCGATCCTTTAAGAGTACCATCCTACGGATTAGAAGATAATACGCCCGGCAAGAAGCTGATCGCCTTTGTAAAAAAGGTGGAACAAAGCGGCGGCATGGGTATCTTTATGTTTCATGGCATCAACAGCGAATACATCGTTACTTCTGCCGAAGCGCATCGCGAATTGCTGAACTATCTCAAAGAAAATAAGAAAGAGATATGGGTAACCACCTTCCAGGAAGCGATGGACTATGCCATGAAGGCCAGCAAAGCAAATTAAAATAAATCAGCAACAATTGAGTTTGATTTAGCCACCGCGATATTGTAGTTTAGTAGCATTATCATGCCAATACATTTTACATACTAACCTTATAAATGGACGTACACCATCACCCCTCGCTGCCCCATAAAGGGAAAAAGCATTTCAAAGAATATTTCCTGGAGTTTCTGATGATCTTTATGGCAGTAACCATGGGCTTTATTGCCGAGAATATCCGAGAGCACCTCTCTGATAACGCGAAGGAGAACGAGTACATTACAGGTATGATCAAAGACCTGAAAACAGATACGGCAACGCTTAATGATATTATCCGCAGGGGACAATGGCAGTTAAAGGGGATAGATAGTTTGCGCAGCGTTTCTAAAAATAACCTTAATGACATCAAAGTTCAGGATTCTTTATACCATTTTACCACCCGTTACCTGTTTGCGCTTAACCCTTTTAAAAGTGACGATATCACCCTGATCCAATTGCGCAACGCCGGCGGTTATCGGTTGATACGCAAAGCGAGCGCTGTAGACAGTATAGCTAAATACGAATCAAGAATTAGTACGATCGGCATCCAGCTAGGCTTTTTATCGGCAGGTGTTACCAGGGCAATTGATGCGGCCAACCCGGTTTTCGATTTTAATGCTTTCGACAAATTTAAAAAGAACAGCACATCCACCCGGGTGTTGATCACCGGCGATAAGGATAAGATCAACGCTTTTTATAATCAAAGCTGGATGATGACGGTAGTACTTGAAAATTATATACAGATGCTTAAAGATCATTTAGAATACAGTAAGCGATTGATCGCCTATCTTAAAAAAACTTATGATATAGAGTAGGGCTTCCCGTTTGTAACAATTGCCTGCTGCAAAGGATTTTTCCGGTTTACATTTATCGCCTATTGATTATATTGGTCCGACTATTCCAACACGAGACCAATTGTTATGAGATACTTCCTGATCACCTGCTTTTTATCGCTCCTATTCCTGCAAACAAAGGCACAATTAAAAACCGCTGCACTTTTTGGCGACCACATGGTTTTACAGCGCAACCAGAATGTACCCGTATGGGGATGGGCAAAAAAAGGCTCTAAAGTTACTCTGAGATTTAACGGTCAGCTGTTGAGTACCAAGGCTGATGAACAGGGAAACTGGAAGATCATTCTGACCCCAATGGAGGCAGACGGTCCTTTCAGTATGCAGATCAAATCGGGCAAAGAAAGCCTGCTTTATAATGATGTAATGATAGGCGAGGTTTGGCTTTGCTCGGGCCAGTCGAATATGGAATTCCAACTGAAGAACGCCTACGGATATGGGGCAGAGTTGAAAAATGCAGCTAAACAGCCTATCCGCCAGTTCCATGTTCCGGATAAAATAAGCCTGGAGCCTGAAAAGGATCTGCAAGGCGGACAATGGCTTCAGGCAGATACCAATACCATAGGCGACTTTACCGCAGTAGGCTACTTCTTCGCCAAAAAACTCGCGCAGCAACTGCATGTTACCGTCGGTCTGATCCACAGCAGCTGGGGTGGCACACAAGTGGAGTCGTGGATCAGCAAGGATGCCATGTTGAACGACCCGGAACTGGGTGCTGTTGCCAAAACCCTTCCCACTACCTGGGATGATGTAAAGAAAAGGATAGACAAGCAATTAAGGGATTACTACTATCACAATAAAGAGGTGGTTAACTATACCCCGGAACAATTATCAAAAGAACCGGCTTCTTTTTTCGATGCCTGGCAAAAGGGTAATGCGCCCGGTGCATGGGAGTGGCAGGGAAAGACCTACTCCTACCGCGGACAGGGTTTTATGCAGCGGACCATTAAACTGGATAGCATTTACGGCAACCGAAAATCCGTTCTTCGCCTGGGGCAAACCGATGCCGATATGGCTATTTATATTGACGGCAAACTGGTAAGTAAAGGGGTGCTACCCGCAAATTTCCAGGTTGAATTGCCTGCCGGAACCTGGAAGAGCGGGGATAACAGTCTGCTGGTAGAATTCCTGGAACAGCCAAAAAAACCGGAATGGTACAGCATCGGCTTTGCCGGGGAAACCAACGAAATATACCTGCGCTTCCAGGATACTACCCTGATGTTGGGCGATGGTAACTGGCGCAATATGCCCGACCTGGGCAAACCCTATCATTTCAATTTTTTGCCAAACAATACCGCATTCGATCTCTATAATGCGATGATCAGCCCGCTGGTCCCTTACAGCATTGCCGGGGCCATCTGGTACCAGGGCGAAACCAATGCCGACAAGGCTTACCAGTACCGCACCTCGTTCCCGCTGATGATCACTAATTGGCGGAATAAATGGGGGAAAGATTTTCCATTCCTGTTTGTGCAGTTAGCTTCGTTTGGCGGGATGGAAAACAGTAATAAGGGAAGTGATTGGGCCGAATTAAGAGAAGCGCAAACCATGACGCTGAAACTACCCAATACCGGGATGGCGGTTACTACCGATATTGGTGATCCGCTTAATATCCACCCGAAAGATAAAGCGGATGTAGGTCTGCGACTGGCAAATAAAGCTTTAAGCATGACTTACAAATTGCCCGGATTTTATGAAAGCCCGCAATTTAGTTCTGTGGACTTTAGTGGTGGTGCAGCAGTGGTTAACTTCCTCCATGCCGATAGCGGGTTGATGATAAAAGATAAATATGGCTACCTGAAAGGTTTTGAATTAGCCGGTGCCGACCATAAATTTTACTATGCCCAAGCCGTGATTGTGGATGGCAATAAGGTAAAAGTATGGTGCGACCAGGTGAAGCAACCGGTGTCCGTCCGTTATGGCTGGACCGATGCCCCCGTCGAAGCCAATCTTTTCAGTAAAGAGGGTTTCCCCGTTAACTCTTTCCGGTCGGATAACTGGAAAGGGCTGACAGAGGGGAAGAAGTTTGAGTGATATTGTTTATTTATTGGACTTTATTATCGACAAAGAAATACCGTTAAAACACTTGTTGTGAATAATTGATCGAATGTATACTTTAGTATAAACGGTAAAACATTGCATAACGACCAACCCAAAGCCCTAAGATCGCAAGACTGTTTTCAGCGATATGAATTTGGCAAGCGTATCGCGCTGTTGATTGACAAATATGATTCACAACAATCATTAGTACTCGGACTTTATGGAAAGTGGGGCGAAGGTAAAACCTCCGTGATGAATTTTATAAAAGCTGAGCTTTCTAAAGACAATATTATAATCAATTTTAACCCTTGGTTATTTTCTGATCAAGGCCATTTAGTACAATCGTTTTTTAAGAGCGTAGCTTGTGAACTTAATAAATCTTTAAATAGCAAAAAAGAAAAAATCGGTGAATTATTAAGTGACTATGGAAGCGCGATAGGAACTGTAACCAAATTTGCTGGCATATCATTAGATGGTCTTAGCCTGTTTGGTGATAAATTGAAAAATGTATCAATTGAAACCTTGAAGGGAAGAGTAGACAAAATCATTAATGACTCAAACAAAAAGATAGTAGTATTTATTGATGATATTGATAGACTTGATGTTGAAGAAGTTCAATATATTTTTAAACTAGTAAAACTAGTCGGTGATTTTCCTAAAACTGCATATATACTTGCTTTTGATGATGAAATGGTAGCAACCTCCCTTGCGCCAAAATATGGAAGTCAAGATAAAGTTAACGGCTATCTATTTTTAGAAAAAATCATACAGGTTCCACTTAAAATCCCTAAAGCTACAAGAAAGGCCCTTCGAAAATATACTATTGGCCTTATAAATAAAGTTTTTGAGGATTACAGCGTCAAAATGAATGAAACAGAGATGTCGATGTTTTTGAATGGGTTTGAGGATTACTTTGTTCCACAAATAGACAACCCACGGTTGGGTATTAGATATGCTAACACTCTTGGATTCGCATTACCGTTATTAATGGGTGAGGTTCATGCTGCTGATTTGATACTTGTTGAAGGTATTAAAATCTTTTTCCCTGAAGCATATGATTTTATTAGAGCAAATTCCAGTCTTTTTCTTACCGATACAAGTAAAGGACAATCAACTAGGCTAAGGAATGATTTAACAAAAGAAGACGTTAAAAAGAACATAGATGGGTTTCTAAAAAGATACCCAGATAATAAAAGTAAATTATTGCTTGAGCTAATACAGGAGCTTTTTCCACAAGTATTTTTTGCTTATAGAAATTTTATGGTTACTGACGAAGCCTGGCGTAATTGGTATATAAATAAAAGAATTGCATCCGGAAAATACTTTGAGCGATATTTTACTTATGTAGTTCAGGATGGCGATATATATCAGATATTTATTTTGATCAATTGCTAACATCTCTTGAAAATTCATCGTCAGGGGAATTAGATCAAAATGTTGAAGAATTATTCAAAACTATAGAGGCAGCAGATATTGTTTTTAAATTGCGCTTATGGCAAGATAAGCTTAGCCCCAATCAATCAAAATCACTTGCTTTAATTCTAGTCAAACAAAGTAAAAATTTACCAATTGAGTATGGGGAATTTAGGTCTTTTACAACTTATGCAGAAGCTGGTAAAATTATTGCTCAGCTAATTGTAAATATCACCGTCACTGAAAGATTTGATTCAACAATCGAAATATTAGAGGCTTGTAATAATATATCTTTTTCAATGGAAATCATGGATTGGGTATTTTACAAAGATGAAAAAGAAGAAGAAAAAATATTTAGTGATGATGAAACATTCAAGATACATAAATACTTTATCGACAAATTTAAACTAGAGCTTAATTCAAAAGATTTCTTCACAATACTACCTGATAATGAACTGTGGAAATTACTACTGTGGTGGAAAAAGTTGAATGACATTACTATAGATCAATTTCTAAAAAAAGAATTTAAAAAAGGAGTTTCTTCAGCTATTAGCTTTATCAAAGTATTTACTCCGACAATTATAAGTTATGGTGATAAAGGACCACAGAATTTTAAATCAGGGTTTGATGAAACAAGTTATAATTCTATGGGACAAGCATTAGATCTTAATACAATTTATGCATTACTTATTAAAGCTGATTTTAAAATATTAGTGAAGGAAAAAATAAAAAAATCAGATCGTGAACCACTGACTGACGCTGAATTGGCCAGTATATTTATGGAAATCCACGAAAGAAAACAAACGTCATAAAAGAAGTCAGCATATTATCAGTTAACTATCAAATTTCTCTACACCCCCTCCAACCCATACTGCTTTAACACATCAGCCGGTACGCCCTCCCATTTGCCGGGGGCGTTGCCTTTGTAGCCCAGGTCGGCGATACCCATTTTGCTGGTAAAGAAGCCGATGGCGGTAAGGTCGCGCATTTTGTTGAAGAAGGTAACGCCGGGCTGCATGGCAGGCTTAGCTTTGAAGGGGTAAGCGATCTCGCCAATAATTTCCAACTGCTGCTTTGGACTGCAATCTTTAAAATCATTGCTGTAACGGTTAAGGCATTGTACATCCAGCCAGCGCAGGCCGCCTTTCATGGGTAACTGGTGCTGGGGTTCGTCCTTTACAATAAACTCAATGAATTCCGGCACTTTGGCATCCGAGGCGCTGCCGCTATGTGCATCTTTAGGGATGATCAGATCGGCTAAGATGGTGATGGTGGCCATCTCCCGATCGTCAAAGAAATTACCTTTTGCCAGTAATTCTTTATCACGGGCTATTTCAAAATCCTGCCTGCCAGTGGTTTCTACTTCCGGCGAAGCCTTATCTGTATTTGCGGTACCGGGCTTGCAGCCTGCCAGCAGTGTACCTGCCGATAAGGTGCCGATGCCCAATGCCTTTAAACTTTCTCTTCTGTTCATGCTGATGAGGAATGAGGTTAAACGTTTTGTTTTTTGCGCTGATCGATCAAATACTCTGCGGTACGCATAGATAGCGCAAGAATGGTCCAGGTAGGGTTCTTTTCGGATTGCTGGGTAAATACCGAGCCATCCGTTACGAAAAGGTTTTTACAGTCGTGCGCCTGTCCCCATTTGTTCAATGGTGCCCGTTTGGCATCATCACCCATGCGTACGGTACCCACCTCGTGTATGCCTTTGCCCGGCTTGTCCAGTCCGTAATTGGTTTCGGGACCCTGGGGTTGTACCAATGGGATACCGCCCATAATGTGCAGGATATTCTTGACCGTTTCCTGCATGTGTTTGGCCTGGTTCACATCGTCCTGGTTCCATTTGTACCTGAAACGCAGTACCGGGATACCGTATTTATCTACCACCGTTGGGTCTATCTCACAATAATTATCCTCGCGTGCGGTAGAAGCCCCATGACAGCCAAAGCCCGCCATCGTACCATAAAAGCGACGATAATCATTCTTGAGCGAAGCGCCAAAACCACCGGCATCCTTCATCTTACCATCCGCTCCGGGTACAAACCCATTCAGGAAAGGTACCGGTGCGCCCTCAAAACCAAAGTAACCACCATAGCCCGGCATCATCATACCGCCGAATATCTCGAGGTGATACCCCCGTGCAAAATCCAGTTTCTTGTTATCCAGCCACCAGGGAGCATACAGATGCAAACTACCTACCCCATCCTCGTTAAAACGCTTCCTGTTCAGCAGTTGCGGCATCACAACTACGCCTCCGCCTTGGGTAGAATCATGCAGGTACTTGCCTACTGCGTTACTGCTATTGGCCAATCCATTGGGGTGCCTGTCTGATTTTGAGTTAAGCAGTATTCTTGCCGACTCGCAGGTGCTGGCCGCCAGTATCACCGTTTTGGCATTCACCTGGTATTCCTGCATATCATTTTTACTGATGTAAGATACACCTTTGGCCAGGCCATTGCCATCTGTAAGTATCTCGCGTACAATGGCATTGGTAACTACTTCAAGGTTCCCGGTTTTAATGGCAGGTATCACCAGGCAGGAGGAAGCCGAGAAATCGCCATAAATTTTACAGCTGCGGTTACATTGCCCGCAGTAAAAGCATTCGTGACGATCCTTATTACCCGGCAACGGTGCGGTAAGGATAGAGCCACGGCCTGCGATCACTTTAACCCCATAAGCAGTGGCCGCCTTCTTCACAAACAACTCATTCAGCCTTGGTTTGGGTGGAGGAAGAAAAATTCCGTCTGGGTCATTCTGCATCCCTTCCATTGAACCATATACACCCAGCAACCGGTCTATTTTATCATAATAAGGTTTGATCTCATCATAAGTGATGGGCCAGTCGTCGCCTACGCCATAATTGGTTTTTGATTTGAAATCCTTCGGACCCATCCTCAGCGATATGCGGCCCCAGTGGTTTGTCCGTCCGCCAAGCATCTTGGCCCTAAACCATTGAAACTCCGATCCGTCCTTTTGAGTATAAGGCTCGCCCTCAATGTTCCAGCCGCCGTAGGCAGCATCAAAATCGCCCATGGGCCTGGTAGCATTGCCACCCCTTCGCGGCGACTCGTACGGCCACTTTAACTGGAGTGAATCTTTCGCCGGGTCAAAGAAAGGCCCTGCTTCCAGCATCAGTACTTTTATACCGGCATTAGCCAGCACATACCCCGACATACCACCGCCAGCACCCGAGCCTATGATGACCACATCATAAACCTTTGATGTTTTTTTTATCTGCATCTTGTTGTGTTAAAGATATTAGGGTCAGGCTGCCCGGCCTGCTTTTTCGGCTAATTTTTTAGTAGCGGCAACCCCGGCATAATCATCCAGGTATTTACTGTCCTTAGTGTACATCTTAAACAAGCCGCCTTCATATTCTATACTTGCCCAACCCGTAAAGCCCGACTTTTTGATGATCTTGAACATCCGGTAAAAATCGGTCTCCGTATCATTGCCAGCACTGTCAAACACATGCGATTTTACGTGGATACCTTTTGCATAAGGCATTAGCTCTTCTATTCCTTTATAGCGGTCATACTCTTCCAGGCATTTGGTTTTCATGTACCCGGCAATATCATTGGTTTCGGGCTTGGTGCGATTGATGCAAAAGTTGCCAAAATCTGCCAGCGTACCACAATGCGGGCTGTTTACCTGTTTCATCACCCCGGCCAGCCACGCGCCATTACAGGATATGCCTACATGGTTCTCCACTATCACATCAATATTTTGCTTCCTGCCATATTCTATCAGTCGGCCCAAACTGTCTACTGCTGCCTTGGCCACATCGGCCGGAGCACCGTCGCCCTCCACATTCACACGGATCATCGGGCAACCTAATGTTGCTGCGGCATCCATCCATTTATAATGATTTTCTACTGCTTTTAAACGCGTTGCTTCAGTCAGGTCGCCTAATACGCCTTCACCATCCACCATAATGCGGAGGTTATAGCTGCCATTATCTGCTGCGCGTTTTTTCAGCTCGCCCAGGTATTGATTATCCTTTGCCTTATCAGCAAAAAACATGGAGCAATAATCCAGCCCGCTGATGCCTAATTCCTTCGACTTTGCGGCGAAATCCAGTGGGTCTAACTGTTTGGTCCAAAACTCGCCGGCGAAGGAGAATTGCGAGATGGCGAACTTAAAAAACAGGTCGGCATCTGTTTCGGCATATAAATATTCGGGAAGGGCAGCCGCCAAACCGATACCGGCCGCACCTATTGCAGCCTTTTTAATAAAGTCTCTTCTGCTTGTCATTATAATTGGTTTTTATGGGTTGATAACCTATTTAGTAGAATTTACAAAATGAAGGTATAAATAAATATTTATCATTTTGTAAAATTTACTAAATAAAAATTATTTTCTTTGCTACTGTTAATTTAAGCACATGGATACCCCTGCCGGAATAAAGGATTTTATATTGAATGGCCACCTGCATTACGTGCCGCATGTGTCTATCGACTGTGCCATTTTCGGATACCATGAGGAGCAATTGAAGCTGTTGCTGATCAAACATAAATTTATTGACGGCTGGTGCCTGCCGGGCGGTTATATTAAACGTACAGAAACCCTGGTGCAAGCTGCCAACCGTATTGTAAAAGAGCGCACCGGCATTGGCAACCTGTTTTTACAGCAGTTTAAAACCTTTGGCGATCCCGACCGGGCCAAAGTGAATGATTTTGACGAGGAAAAATGGTTCCGGGCGACCGGCGTAAGGGTGGGTAAGGATAATTGGCTGATAGACCATACTATTTCAGTGGGTTTTTATGCTATTACCGATTTTGTGAATTCGGTGCCCAACCCGGATATGATGTCGAACGAGTGTGCCTGGTTTGATATCGATACCATGCCGCCATTGGAGTTTGACCATAATGAAATGGTAAAAGAAGCCATGCACACCATGCGGGTACACCTGTACCACTACCCTATCGGTTATAATTTACTGCCTGAAAAGTTTACTTTAGGCGAGATCCACGCCTTGTACGAAACCCTGCTGGGTAAAAAGCTCGATATCAGCAATTTTCCAAAAAAACTGATCTCATTAGGCCTGCTGAAAAAGCTGGACGAAAAGCGCAGCATTGGTGCACATCGCTCACCGCATTTGTATGTGTTTGACAAGGACGCTTACGATAAAGCTTTGCAGGAGGGTGTTGTTTTAAGCTGATTGAAGGCATTGTCATTTGAGCATAGCGAAAAATCTTCTTCGCTATACAAAGCGAACAAGCAAGTAGAAGAAGATGCTTCACTATCGTTCAGCATGACAGGGTGATTAAGAGCCTTATCCCTGCCAAAATCCATACCTTAGCTTCAGATAATATTTTCGCAATAAGCCCACCACTGGCAGCAGGTAGCCCAATTTCCCTGCTAACCCTCCAATCTCAGCAGCTATTAATTCCTGTTCCGTTTTGGTTAATATATTTACTTGCTGATGCTGGTCTGCCCTTAATATCTGTCCCGAAGCTGCCTCTTTGTTGAATGAACTATTCGCCTGCGATGGAATGCCTGCCACTGTTGGCTGCTTAAGTGTATGCGTATGGCTGATATTTAAAAATGCGGCTATGCGTTCCGTTATGGTTTGCGGATCATCACAAAGCTCCTCATATCGTACCAAAAAAAAGCGTTCATCGTTTAACGCCGATTGTCCGGCGGCTACCTTGAACGACATCTTTAAATCTTTTAAAGCCGACCGCATAGTGATATACAGCTCCATTTTTTTGCGCGATGCCAGTGTAGCCAGTGGGTCGCGGATCACATGGATGATCTTCGCCTGCGGACTTTCTTTCCAGATACGGTCAAGGTAGCGCTCATTGGCCGGGGTTTTATCCACCCAATACTTTGCGTTTAAATTATTGGTGCACATGGCATAAGCCAGCACAATTACCAAATGCGGCCATTGCGGGTTATTTTGATCAACCTTTTCCCACCAGGATAGCACATACCTTGCAAAATCAACATAGGGCGAACTTTGTTCTCCACTTTTTCCCAAGAGCCAATAAGGCGGCTGGTTAATAGGATTGACCAATCTTCGTAACCATTCCTTGCCAAGGTAAGCAGTCCGCTTATTCAATGGCAGCGAAAGCAACTGAGCTTCTAAATTGGTATAATAGGTCCCTTCTGATGGCAGCACTACCAGTTCAGGATGCCCGTCCGTAAGGTCCCTTACCAGGGTTGTCCCATTGCGGTGGACACCACAGATATACACCGGCGAAGCTGCCAGCTTATTCCCTTTTAATACCTCGGCATCCGTCAAAGTGATCGGGCCTAATCGCTCCCCCTCTGCCCATACCGCATCAGACCATGCACCGGCAGCCTCCATAAGATCCGACGGCGGACTATCTTCCAGCCTGCTCTTTGGCAGCAATGCATCCAATTGGTGTTCAGCGGAAATAACGGTGGGCGACATATCATTACAAGATACTTAAAAACCGCCCGCCCGGTTGCCTGCCGATTGTTTATTTACAGGTGTTCGTTCGTTTTTTAGGCTGGTATGGTTTGATACAATTGAAACAGAAGTCTAAAATCACTGTGGAATATCCACATCAAACGTGCCTTTTACAGGTATCTTCTCCAACGCGAAATCCTCGCCGTTGGTATTAAACGCTGTACCGGCAAATGAACCGGTGATATGTGTTTGTGTCACCGTACTGATGTATAGTGCTCCGTCGTAGCAGGCATATATCGTCCCGCCTGCATCAGGAGTTCTGAAATTTATAAATGTGTCGGTGCCAATAACAGAATTGTTCCCGTTTTTGTAATTACTGATGTGTATGTCCAATGCCGGGCCAATCAGGCTGGAACCGGATATAACCAGGTCAGTCCCCTGGATCTTCACCAGGTAAGGAGCGGCTATCGAATCTTGTTTGCCCTGGAAGTTAAAAGTCATCGAATTGGGCACCTTTGGCTCCGGGCTGCTTTTTTTGCAGCTGTAAAGCGCAAGTGCAAACAATAAAATCGGGATGAGTTTTGCAAACTTCATGTGAATAAGGCTTGTATCGCAAAGATATTATAATGTCACCAATTGCAGAAACAGGTGTTCGTTCGTTTTTTAGATTAATACGGTTTGATACAATTGAAACAGGAAGCTTAAATCACTTTGGAAGATCTACATCAAATGTCCCGGTAATAGGTATGGGCGAACTATTAATTTCACTAAAAACCGTACCGGAGAATGTGCCCGAGATATGCGTTTGGCTAAGAGAATTTACTACAATGGTACCCTGGTTGCATGAATATATCCCTGTTTCTGTATTATCCACATCTACTAAAATGGCGCCTATGGTTGGCACGTTGTGACTACCTTCCTGATAATTACTCAACATAATATTTTCTGTCAGCTCCCCCTTGCGTCCGTAAATTTGTAGAGTTCCGGTACTCATTGTTACCTCTGGGTCTGATAGTGAATACTTATTGCCGTTCAAAGTGTAAGTCATAACATTTTGAGGCTTTGAGTCACTTTTTTTGCAGCCGTAAAATGTCAGCGCAAGCGTAAACAATAAGATCGGGATGAGTTTTGCAGTCTTCATGTGTATAAGGTTTGTACCGCAAAGATATTATAATGTCACAAATTGCAAAGCATGTGTTCGTTCGTTTTAAGGCTGGTACTGTTTGATACAATGAAACAATCTCACCGCGTCATTGCGATGAGCGTAGCGAAGAAGCAATCTCTATGCTATACAGAGCGGACAGAAAAGTATTCGTGGATAAATGATCTGCACGGCACTCTTCATCATTTACCTGGTTACCAGATCATTAATATAATGGTGACACGGTTTTGCCAGTAGCTAAAAAACGTAAAAATCTAATTATTAAGGCGTTACAACTGTAGCGAGGTGTAGTACTACACTACACCTCCTTTTGGGTGCCCATTGTAATTCAAGGCGGCTATCCTTGTCACTTAAATGTTACAAAAAATTTGCCCATCTATAGCTTTTAAATTAAATTCTAATTGATATTTTTACATTATAATTAAACAAATAGCAGCATTAGTTAAATATGGTTTATATTTCGACATAAGTTCCTATTAGTTAAAATATTGCGCTATTTATCTAAACCCATGCGATCAGTCAATTTATTGCACCTGTCGGTTGAACTTATATATCGAAAAACCAGATGGAATTTATAACAAAGTTGATTATTATAGCGGTGGTACTTTTCGAGAGCATACTTTTTGTAAAGTACCTGCAATTACGGCGTGGCGCATACCGGCTTAGAGGAACCGGAAGGGTGCATGATATTGAAGCCGTGCATAACTGGTTGAGCCTTGTCAGGTTTTTACTCTTCGCGCTACCTGCTGTATCGTTGTTTTTCTTCATCAACAATTCTTTCATTAGTCTGTAACGAGTGCTTATTCCCAAAAAAACCGGCACTCTTTTACAGAATGCCGGTGATTATTATAGTTAATATTCGCGCGAGGATGCTATTCTTTTACTTGTTTGGCGGTGTGTTTCTCTACCAGGCCTACCAGGTCGTTAAGGTCGAAGGGTTTGCGGAGGAAGGCATCTGCAAGGCCGGCCTCGGCAATCTCCTGCACATTGCTTACAGCTGATATAATGATGACGGGGATGTGTTTGGTGGCAGGGTTGGTTTTCAGCTGCCTGCTTAGCTGCTGACCATTGGCATCGCTTTTCCAGTCGCTCAGCCAGTTATCCAGCAGTATCAGGTCGGGCTTATGGCGGTCGAGGTGTTTGAGTATGCCGGCAGTTTCAGACGCTACCACTTCATATTTGGCATCTTCAAGGGCATACACCATCGTCTCACGGATATCCGTGTCATCCTCTATCACCATTATTTTTATGCCCATAACCTTGTGTGTAATTAATTGATACCCATATATCGTTGCTTATAACCATATAAACAATACAAGGTGTGTCTTTTGTTTTAGATGACGTATTTTTTACAATAAAATGGCGGCAAACAGCTTAGCCGAGATGGTAGCAAATGCGGCAGCGTGGTTCATAGCTTTCCTTTTCGCCTAACAGGATGGTGCCTTCGCCGGAAGCAAAACGGTAAGAGTATAAGGCAGGGTTGCCGCATACCACGCAAACAGCATGCACTTTGGTAATGGATTCGGCAATGGCCATCAGCGCGGGCATGGGGCCAAAGGGATTGCCTTTAAAATCCATGTCGAGCCCGGCGACTATAACGCGCACACCTTTGTTGGCCAATATATTGCATACGTTGGGGAGTTCCTCGTCAAAAAACTGGGCTTCGTCAATCCCTACCACCTGCACATCGCTGCCCAGCAATAGTATAGCCGATGAGCTATCAACCGGGGTTGATTGGATGGAGTTGGCATTGTGTGATACGACGGCATTTTCATCAAAACGGGTATCGGTACGGGGTTTAAATATTTCGACCGTCAGCCGGGCAATCTGGGCGCGTTTGAGGCGTCGGATAAGTTCCTCGGTTTTGCCAGAGAACATCGAGCCGCAGATCACTTCGATACTTCCGCCTAATTCATTCCGTCGCCTGAAAACCTCTTCGTTATACAACATTACCAACCAGTTATAGCGGGCAAATATCATAATTTAATATTATTTTTGACGAGTAATTGTAACACACCGCCATGAAGCAACAGGAAGTTTTTAAAAAGATAGGCATCATTATCAGGGAGCTGAATGAACAGTACGAGTACCTTGTAGCCAACCAAAGTGAGCTGAATGATCTTGAACTTGAGCTATTTGTAGCAAACGCGCATTTCCTGGCAGACCACTCTGAAGTATTGCGCAAGCTGAACCTGCAAAATACTCATGCCCCAAAAACTACATATAAACACGAAGAGAAATTTTTTGAACCTTTAGTACAGCAGTCAAAGCCCGAGGGGGAATTAAAACCTGTATCACAGATCCATGAAGATGAAACCCCTGTTCCGCATATTGATCTGAGAGGGGATGATACCGGCACGGATTACTCTTACATCAGGCAACAGGAGCCAGAACCCATCAGGCACCAGCTTAGCCTGGACGATGTTCCCGGTTATGATGAGCAGGAACAGGAAGAAGAAACGGTAAAAGATAAAATGGCTGAGGCCGATGCGAAGATAGAACTTGCACCTGCAATTGAAGCTGTGAAGGAAGCCGAGGTGCAACCTGTAAAGGAAGCCCCAAAGCCTGAGCCAGTACTTGAAGCAGTAAAGGAAGAACCTGTAGTCCCCGTCAAAGAAAGCCCAAAGCCTGGGCCTAAAGTCGAAGATACAAAGGATGAACCCCTGACCATTAACCAGTTAATGTCGGCCCAGTTAAATGCCAATACTCACCGTTCAACCGAGCATGCGCATCCAGTTACCGACCTGAAACGCGCCATCACCCTGAACGATAAGCTGCTTTATACCAAAGACCTTTTTAACGGTTACAACCTGGCTTACAGCGAGGCCATTGACATCCTGAACCGCTATAACTCTATTGACGAGGCCGACAAGTTTTTAAAGGCTAACTATGCCATAAAAAATAACTGGGAAAGCAAGCAGCATACAGTGGATAAGTTTTATGAGTTGTTGAAGAGAAGATATGCTTAGTCTTTATGGTGTGTATTCATTCGGAAAGTTGATCAAGCAATTCCTGAAGCTCTTTATCTGTTATGTTTTCTTTTTCAGACTTATCGTAAATGGTTAGTAGGAATACTACCTTGTCTTTAATGATAATGTGAGTAATTACTCTTGCCCCACCTGATTTCCCCTTACCTTTTGAAGCAATTGCAATACGTATTTTGTAGCAGTTGTTACCTAATGAAGTTCCCTTGTAGTTGGGGATTTTCCTCTAGTTCAGTAATTAATAAACTATATTCTTTCTTTAAGGAAGGATATTTCTTTATGAGCTTTTTAATATCCCGCGCAAAACGCTGTGTAGTAATTATCTCATAAGTCATTGAGCAATTCTTTTGCTGGAATGCCTTTTAATTTGCCTTGTTTTATTAGCTTAACCTCTTCTATTCCCTCTTTTATCCCTTCAAGCACATCAGCCTTATATTTTGTAAGAGGTTTAGCCTTTACATCTTTAAAATTCTTTAATACCTCCATCATGAATGAAGCTTTTTCATCTTTCACATCCAATATCATTTTCATGATCATTACCCTCCTAACAAATTTACGAATTTTATAACAAACATTACCTGTTACTGATAGATCATCCCCATCCGGTTGGAATCCAGCTTGACCAGTACAAATATCATAATGGTAAAGCTGAGTAGTGATGAACCCCCATAACTGATCAGTGGTAACGGGATACCGATTGAAGGCACTATCCCGATGGTCATGCCGACATTGATCACCACGTGAAAAAATATAATTGAGGCCACACCATAGGCATAGATACGCGAGAAGGAGGATCGCTGTCGCTCGGCTATCCGGATAATGCGCAGCACCAGGAACAGGTATAAACCCAACACCACTACCGCCCCGGCAAAACCCCACTCCTCGCCTACGGTACAGAAAATAAAATCGGTGCTTTGTTCGGGTACGAAGGAGTACTTGGTCTGGGTACCCTGCATATATCCCCTGCCCCAAAGCTTACCGGAACCTATGGCAATTTTGGATTGATTAACATTATAGCCTTTGCCTTTGATATCGGTAGTGATCCCTAATACGATATCGATGCGAACCTTTTGGTGTGGTTTCAGGACCTTTGTATAAAGGAAATTAACGCTGAATACAAATAATCCGCACACGGCAAGTCCTATCACTACTACAGGCAATACCTTTTTATTCCGCCTGAAAAGGAAGAAGATCAGCAGTGCCAGCAGGATGAGGCCGCCAATGATATAGTATAAGTTATTCAGCTTTATAGTAAGCACAAACAGGACGATGAACAAACCTTCTAATATCAGGAAATATGGCGATAGCCCTTCCCTGTAAAGGACAAACAGTAATGAACTGAATACAAGTGTTGAACCTGCATCCGGCTGCAGCATGATCAGCAGCATAGGGAAACCGATTATAGCACCGGTTATTAAAAATGATTTGGTATCTGTTACCCTTACGTTTGTTCCACTGAGATATCTTGCCAGGAGTAAACAGGTGCCAAATTTAGCCAGCTCCGATGGCTGCAGCCTGAACCCGCCACCCAGTGATATCCATGCCTGGTTACCACCCACATTTCTTCCCACAACTAAAACGATGATGAGCAATAACACCGTTACCCCATAAAATACAGGCGCCAGGGCACTAAAAAACCGGCTCTCGAGCAGCAGGATGATAATACCCGTGACGATACCAACGATAATGTAAATAAATTGCTTGCCGTAGTTGGTATCCAAATCCATAAAGCCGGGATGCCTTTCGTCAAACACAGCGGAATGTATATTTAACCAGCCAATGATACATAGAGCCAGGTAGACCAATACAATAGCCCAATCTACATTGAAAAAGAAACTGCGCTGCTGCTGATTATTGTTCATCGTCCTTTTCCTCCCTTGCTTTAGCCGCTAATACTGCGCTTCCTGTATTTTTATTTTTTTGCTGTGCCGATTTCAACTTTTCTTTTTTTTCGACGCTGTCTGTTTTATGCTTTGCTGTATCTTTATGCGCGTGCGGCAGTACTAATTTTGGCCCACTATAGTAATTATCGAGTTCAGGTAGCCTGTTGGAATTTATGATATAGTCGGGCGTTGTGCCATTTGGGCGGGAGGAAATACTATCCCTCAAATATTTCTCTACAATGAAACTGGCAATAGGCGCAGCCCACTTTGAACCTTCCCCTGAGTTCTCTACCACAACAGCTATCGCGATCTTCGGGTCCTCCCTCGGAGCATAAGCCACAAATACGGAGTGGTCCATACCATGCGGATTTTGTGCTGTACCTGTTTTACCGCACATCACAATGCCGGGTATCCTTGAGCCGCCTGCTGTACCATGGTCGACCACTGCCTGCATTCCGTTGATAACCGGTTCAAAATATTTTGAATCGATCCCTACGTAATTTTTAACCCTGTACTCCGGTTTGATGATTTCTTTATCGCCGATCCCTTTGATAAGGTGCGGTTTATAGTAAAATCCATGATTGGCTATGGTAGCTTCAATATTAGCCAACTGTAAAGGTGTAGCCAATAACTCGCCTTGCCCTATCGCTAACGAGATCACTGTACTTGAACGCCAACCTCCCGGATGGTAAATTTTATCGTAATGAGCAGAAGTGGGCAAGTTACCCTTTCCTTCACTCGGCATATCCAAACCTAATCTTGCACCTAACCCAAATTTCGCCACATTGCCTCTCCAACTGGTGAAAGTTGATGCTGTTTGTTTCGCGCCATAGTAGTTCATCAATTTGTCAAATACCATCGAAAAATAACCGTTGCACGATTCAGCCACCGCGCTTGCCAGGTTCACCACGCCATGCCGCTCACCATGGAAACAATTCACTCTATGATTGCCTGACCAATAATATCCGGGGCAATTATAGGTTGTTTCCGGCGTAATAATACCCTCCTGCATAGCGATCAAAGCACTTAAAGGCTTAAAAGATGACCCTGGTGGGTAAGTGGCCTGAATTGGCCGGATGAAAAATGGTTTATAAGGATCTTTATACAGCTCTGCGGCATTATTTCCTCTTTCATGCCCCACAAGTAAGTTAGGATTATAAGTAGGGCTGCTTACATAACAAAGTATCTCCCCGGTAGATGGTTCAATAGCTACTATGCTGCCTACTTTGTTTTGCATCAGCTTTTCGCCCAGTTTTTGTATGCGCATATCTAATGACGATATTAGCCGTGCACCTGCGACAGCAGTAGTATCATAAGCGCCGTTGGCATAGTGCCCTTTAGGCCTGTTGCGCGAGTCTACCATCAGGTTTTGTACCCCACGGCGACCACGCAGCACATCCTCATAAGATCTTTCGACCCCGGTAACGCCGATATAGTCACCAGGGTGGTAGTAATCGTTTGATTTTTTTATATCCTTATCAGTTACCTCACCAATAAAACCTAAAAATTGAGCGGCAATAGAATCGGGGTAGCTACGCAGGTAACGGGTTGAGGAAAAGAAACCTGGAAATTCTGACAAGCGTTCAGAAAAAGCAGCATATACTTCGGCAGATAGTTGTTTTTCAAAAACAGAGGCCAACCTTGGTGAATATTTGATCGCTTTTTCAAATCGTTTATCAAACTCGGTCTTATCTATATTCAGCAGTTTGCAAAACTCCAGCGTATCAAATGGCTTCACATCTTTTGGCGTCACCATAATATCGTAAAAAGCTTCGTTCTGTACCAAAACTTTCTGGTTGCGGTCAAGGATTGGACCGCGGGCAGGGTTCAAATAAACTTTACGTAAAACATTTCCCTGGGCATACAGAAGGTACCTGTCGTCTATGATCTGGATATAATATAAGCGTGCAAGCAGTACGAGGATGAGCGCAATAAATATGCCTGAAATAATATAGCGACGCTGAAAAAAACTATTCATTTACGTTCCCGTTTCCTGTAAAATAAAAACCCCGAAAGCAGCATCAAAAATACTGTAAATATAGAACTCAATACAAAACGGCTTAGTGTGTAAGGTATCTCGGAAAGACGAAAAACTTCAAGGTTGAACAGGAAAAAATGATGGGCAAGGGTAAGTACCAGCGCGTAGGTAAAAAACCAGCGCAGGCCCATTACGCTGAGAGTAGGTTCGGGTTCGTTATCAAAACCTTCTTTCTGAACAGTGATACTGATAAATAATATTCTGACAAAGGCAAGCAATACGCATGAAGCAGCATGCAAACCGGGTGTATCGTAAAAGGCATCAATAGTAAGCCCCAATAAAAACGACAAAGCAAACAGCAGTACATTGGGTATTTCAAATGGCAGCAGCAGGATAAACATGA
>JBEHXM010000083.1:0-23778 GCA_048498695.1 Bacteroidota bacterium | reverse complement strand
CCGGCGTTGGTGTTGCCGGCGGAGTTACTTGTTCGGCAGGAGTAGGCCTGTAAATTGCACACGTAGCAAAATCTACAATTGTACCTGGCCAGAATAATAAAATATCTGCGATAAATGCACCCACCCGCAATCTGCGTTGCTGTTGCCCCGGTGCAGGCCTGGTGCGTTGGTAAGCATTAACATGTCCGCCGAATACAGTGGCGCAGCTTTGCATAGTGCATAAAATTAATAATGCAACGATAAGGTTTTTGTAATTTTTCTTCATTTGATTTTAATTAATTGTGTATGTGGTTTGGTAAAATAATTGCAGGTTACAATTCAGAAGATTTATAGATTATAGATGTTGGATGAGCATTGAAAGTACACCTGCCTGGATGTTAAGCTGATGCTTTTTTAACAGAGATAATAAATAAAATGATTGAGAAAAGGCAAAGAATGTCCTAAGATTAGACTTCATGATAAGGGTTGTTGGTTGCCCAAATATAAGAAAAGAAAAAATACGACGTATTTATTCTCTACTTTTTTCTCCATCACTACACCGATCGCCTGGCCGAACAATTCATCCGGCAAAGGGGTGGGTGAAATCGTTCACTTTATCCACCTTTTATTTAAGATATTGGTTGCCGCTTATCAAAGCCTGGCGGGGGTACTGTTTAATCTTTGCTATTATCATCATTAAATCTCCTGATCGCTCTTAGGTATTTTTTTTCAGCGATCAATTGGAGCGCTTTTGCATTTTGCCCAACCATAGCCTTCAAATTCTCTGTATTAAAAGTTAATATAGTGCCATTATTTAATTGAATGCCAACAATAGTTGAAGGGTCGAGCGGACTTGTATCATTCTTAATCACATAACAATAAGCGCTTATGGACCCCGATATGGTTTTAAACATCCAGCAACTATCAGTGATTTTGCCAGGCAAATAGCTTCCGGGGTCATCGTCGCCTTTTGGGATCAGTACACAAGTTAAACTTCGTGTTTGTGATGGATAGATCTTTTTGTACCTGTTGGTATCTGATTTTTTATATTGTTTGTCCACCCATATAATAAAACGCTTTTTTGATATTGTATCGGTGTATATAGCTGATGTTACTTCCTTTTTTGTGCTATCCTGCATAGTCACCTGGAAATTAAATTCTTCCGACATAACTACAACTCCCCTCATACTCATCATCTGCATTTGCATCTGCATATGCTGATTTGCCATCTGCATGGTTTGTTGAGCGCGAAACGCCTTCATTCCGGGATATTGTGCAAATGATTTAATGCCGAAAAGAATAATTACTAAGCAGGTAAAAATACTTAGCACGGTTTTACAAAAACGCTTCATGATAAGATTGTTGGTTGACCAAATATAAGAAGAAAAATACGCCGTATTTTATTCTATACTTTTCCCCTTCATCGCCGTACTGATCGCCTGGTCCATTAATCGCTCGGCAAAAGGGCGGGTAAAATCGTTCACTTCATCCACCTTTTTTAATATCAGGTCTTTGTCGCCGCTTACCAACGCTTCCTTTAACGAGTTGATCATTTTTTGAGTTTCACTGAGTTCGGCGATAGACACATGATCGGCGTTCTTTTGTAAAAAGCGTTCTACCGTATAAACCATCTGCTCGCCTTCAGTGCGGGCTTCTATCAGCATACGCTGGGCTACATCGTCCTTAGCATGGGTTATGCTGTCCATCAGCATTTGTTCTACCTGATCGTCGGTAATGCCGTAGGTTGGGGTTACTTCCACTTCCTGTTTTACACCCGAGCGCAGTTCCATTGCCTGTATCTTCAATATACCATCGGCATTCAGCAGGAAATTGATGTCCACTTTCGGAAAGCCTGCCGGCATAGATGGGATACCTTTCAGATCGAACTCAGCCAGTTTGCGGTTTTCTTTGATCAGGTCGCGCTCGCCCTGGTAAACAGCTATCTTCATGTTCACCTGCCCATCTATCGAGGTGGTATATTGCCTGCCTGCTTTGGTAGGCACTTTGGAGTTGCGTGGAATAATAATATCCATTAATCCGCCCATCGTTTCAATCCCTAAGGAGAGTGGGGTCACATCCAGCAATAAGATGTCCTTTCGGTTGCCTGCTAATATATCAGCCTGTATAGCAGCCCCCAAAGCCACCACTTCGTCAGGGTTAAGACCATCGTGCACCGGCCGGGCAAAAAAGTCGGACACCATCTTTTTAACCAATGCTGTACGGGTCGACCCGCCTACCATCACTACTTCGTTGATATCGAATATATCCAAGCCAGCATCATTTAATGCATTGTGGCAGCATTGTATAGTCTGTTGTACTTTAGGTAATATCAGTTGTTCAAACGTGGTGCGCTCAATGGTGCACCATATATCACCTATTTTTTCATTGAAAATACTTTGATGGGCAAAGGCTTTTTTAGCTTCTTCAGCCTTCAGGCGAAGTTGCTGCGCCAGTTCACGGTTTTGAAGTATTTCCGTTTTATTTAACTGGTTCTTTTCTATCCAATAATCTACAATGGCGCTGTCAAAATCGTCACCCCCTAAAAAGGTATTCCCATTGGTTGATAGCACTTCGAAAATGCCGTTCTGTATCTGTAATATCGAAACGTCAAAGGTGCCGCCGCCAAGGTCATACACCGCTATGGTTTTAGTTTCCTCAGGGTTTAAGCCGATACCATAAGCCAAACTTGCGGCTGTGGGCTCATTGACTATACGCAATACATCCAGACCTGCCAGTTTCCCCGCATCGCGGGTAGCCTGGCGTTGTGAATCGTTAAAATAAGCAGGAACAGTTATTACCGCCCGGTTTACCGGGGTTTTAAGGGCATGCTCTGCACGATCTTTCAGTTCTTTTAATATCAGGCCTGAAAGTTCGATGGGGGTATAAAAGCGGTCGCCAACCTTGATCTTCACCAGGCTTTCGGTATCATCATCTATCACTTTGTATGAAAAGAAATCCTGGTAATCCTGAATGTCTTTATAAGACCGGCCCAATAATCTTTTTACTGAGAAAACGGTATTCTGCGGATCGGTGATGAGGTAATTCTTGGCTTCGTTACCAACCGTAATATCACCTGTCGGCCCGAAATGCACTACCGAAGGCACTAAAACGCCCTTGCCGGTATCATTGATTACCTTCGGGTTTTTATCCGGGTCGATAAAGGCCACCAGCGAATTGGTGGTACCCAGGTCGATGCCTACAATAATGTCTTCTTTTTGTATAGAGCCTGTTGCCAGGTTGATAGATACTTTAGCCATGATATTTCCAGTAACAATCGGCAAATGTAGGTAGTTTTAAGGGATGGTGTGTCTTTTGAATATCTAATTTTTAAATCCGCGATAAAACAAGCGCTATGTTTTGACGTTAAATTCAACAATTGTGGATCAGGCTAATTCAGGTTCAGTCAAATTTTTTTACTTTCACCCCAATGTTCGTTCCTGCCCTGAATAATAGATGTTTACTCTTATTGCTTCTCCTAACTTCTACCGCAACAATAACCAAAGCGCAGGAGTTTGGTGGTAATCCGCCGTCTATCAAATGGCAGCAGATCAACACCAAAGCAGCTAAAGTGATCTACCCGAAAGGTTTAGATTCCGCAGCCCTGGAGGTAGCCAGCATAGTGCAAAAAATGAACAGCGCGGTACAACCGAGCATCGGCTACAGGCAAAAACAGGTCAGCATTGTATTACAAAACCAGACCACGGTAGCTAATGCCTATGTGGGACTGGCGCCTTTCCGCAGTGAATTTTTCCTGACACCCGAGCAAAACAGCTTTGATATCGGCAGCTTGCCGTGGACAGAACAACTGGCTATCCACGAGTTCAGGCATGTGCAGCAGTATAATAATTTTGATGTGGGCCTGTCTAAAGTGATGCACGTGCTTTTTGGCGAGGGCGGGCAGGCCCTGGCGAATGACCTGGCCATACCCAACTGGCTTTTTGAAGGCGATGCCGTTTTTAACGAAACCCTGGTGAGCGAACAGGGCAGGGGGCGCTTGCCTTATTTTTTTAATGGTTACCGCGCTTTGTGGGCTGCCGGGAAGGACTATAGCTGGATGAAGCTGCGTAATGGTTCCTATCGTGATTTTACACCCGACTGGTACCCTACAGGTTATATGATGATCGCCTACGGGCGTGAAAAATATGGTGACGTTTTCTGGAAAAACGTGACGCACGACGCTGCCGAATATAAAGGTGGTTTTTATCCCTTAAGCAAGGCCATCAAAAAGTATTCGGGTAAGGATTATGAACAATTCAGGAATGACGGACTGAATTATTTTAAGAAGCAGTTCAGCAGCGATATAAGGACACATTCCGGCAAGAGCAGTGTATTTGACTCACCGCATTTCGTGGCTAATGAAGAGTACCCCGTACTGGTAAATGACAACACGCTGATCTACATGAAAAGCACTTATGATCATTTGCCCGTTTTTGTGATCAAAACCGGCGGGCAGGAAAGGAATATCAGCGTGCGCGGTTATTCACTCGATAATTATTTTGATTACCGTAATGGCAAGATCATCTATGCCACCTTCCGCCCGGATGCACGCTGGACTTACCGTGATTACAGCGAACTGGCCTTGCTGGATGTAGCAAGCGGAACAGAGAAACGCATCAGCCATAATACCAAGTATTTTTCGCCCTCTTTCAGTCCGGATGGGAAGACGCTGGTAGCGGTACAGGTGAACCCTTCAGGTACCAGTACACTGCACCTGCTGAATGCGGCCAACGGGAAGTTTATCAAAGCATTCGGAAACCCTGCACACTTGTTTTATACCTATCCCAAGTTTTACGGGGATGACAAACTGATCGCAGCAGTTCGGAATACTAAGGGCGGTATGTCATTAGCAATGATCGACATTGCGACCGGCAAAACACGCTACTTATTACCCTTTTCGTACCAGCCTATTGGTTTTCTGAATGTCAAAAATGATATTGTTTATTTCACGGCAACCTCGGGCATTAACGACCGCCTGTTTGCCTTGTACATCAGCAGCGGCAAATTATATGAGCTGAAAAACTATCAGAAAGCGGGTTATATCGGTAATTATCAGCCCACCGCATCTGATAATAAATTTGCCTGGGTGGGGTTTACGGCTGTGGGCTACCGGGTAAATGAGGTTAATAAAAAAGACCTGCAATGGGACGAGATAAAACCGGTGATACCGGGAGGCCTGCCCGATATGGGCATTACTGCTCTAAATAAAAACCCGGCATCCGATCTGCTGGAAACGGTTAAGCCGGAGCCGATTGCCGTAACCAAATATCCTAAAGGCTATCACCTGTTTAACTTTCACAGCATCATCCCCACCATTAACGATCCTGATTACGAGATCGCTATTGTGGGCGAAAATGTGCTGAATACATTTCAATCTCAATTATCCTTTACCTATAACCGGAACGAGCAATATAAAGAACTTGGATTTGAAGCTGTTTACGGGGCGCTGTTTCCCTTCATAAAGGGAGGTGTAGATTATACCATTGACCGCCGTGGATTTTACAAGGGCGCCAATACTTACTGGAATGAAACCGATGTTCATGCCGGATTAGAAGTACCTTTAAATCTTAGCAGCGGCAAACACATTACCGGGCTGGATTTTGGCAGTAACCTTTATTTCAGTCAGACTAATTTCCAGGCGCCTTATAATACCTTGTTCAAATCAACCAATTACACCTATTTAAGTAACTATGTTACTTTCAGCAATCATATCCAGCGGGCTAAACAGAATATTTACCCGCGGTTTGGAGAAAGTGTAACGCTGTCATACAAAACAGCTATAACCGGCATATCCGCCGACCAGTTCCTGGCATCAGGCAATTTGTTTTTACCAGGCCTGGGCATCAATCACAATCTGGTGCTGAATGCAGCCTACCAGCAAAAAGGTGAAAGTAATGCCATCGATTTCTCCAATAACTTCCCTTTCTCGCGTGGCTACTATGCCGAGAACCTGCATACGATGAATAAGCTGGGAGCTGATTATCATTTTCCAATTGCCTACCCTGACGCAGGTGTGGCCAATACCATTTACTTTTTAAGATTAAGGGGCGACCTGTTTTATGATTACACCCATGTTTCTGACGCTTTTACAGATGGCAGCAAATTCAAAAACTTCAGGTCGACCGGTGCTGCGATATTTTTTGACACCCAATGGTTTAACCAGGTGCCCGTATCGTTCGGGTTCCGGTACAGCCGTTTGTTAGACCCGGATATTTTTGGCTATACTGGTCGTAACCGTTTCGAGATCATCCTCCCGGTAACGTTTTTTTAATTATTGAATTATTGATTGACTGAATTATTGAATTTTAATCACTAATTCAATAACTCAATAATTCAGTCATTTCATTACTGATTGGCGAGCCTGATAATATCTTTCACCTTTTGCAAATCCGTTTGCTGAATGCTGAATTCATCCAAATAATTACTGCTCATGATAATGTGGTCATTTTGGAATTTCATCCTGCTTTTAACCATCTTTTTTGCTGATGAATGGATCTCGGCAGCCTTGGTAAAATGGATCAGGTCGGCAACGGTAGTTTCATCAACACCGCTGCCCGGCATAATAATAATGCGTCCGGCTGCCTTCTCTATCAGATGTGCAATAGTGTTAGCACCTTCAATAGCTGTACTTTTTCCGCCAGAGGTCAGGATGCGCTCGCAGCCCAGTTCAATAATATCTTCCAGTGCCTGGTACATATCCGCACACATATCAAAAGCCCGGTGAAAGGTAACGCCAAGCCCGGCTTTTGCTGCCATTTGTATCAATTCGGCACAGCGTGTTTTGTCAATGCTGCCATCTTCATTCAAAATACCGATCACGATGCCATCACATCCTGTTTCTATACAATATTGAACGTTCGCTTTCATGATCTCAAACTCAATATCAGAATACAGGAAATCGCCACCACGGGGACGTATCAGCACATATAAATTAATATTCAGCAGCTTACGGGCTAACATGATCTGTCCATGCGATGGGGTTGTGCCGCCTTCCTTTAAGTTATCACAGAGTTCAACACGTATGGCACCGCCGTCCTGCGCAATTAGCGCAGAGGTCAATGAATTGGCACAAACTTCTAAATTTATCATAGGTGTTTTAGTTCATGGTTAACATGTCTTTGCTCTTGTTGGTGTTGTCACCAACAAGTACGATCATAGTTATACCGTGTTTCAATAAATTATAATTTGTTGGTGACAACACCAACAAAGGCGTAAGCGTCATTGCGAGGAACGAAGCAATCTCTATGCTTTACAGAGCGGATTAACAAGGTATAAGCCTTGCATCTTCGACCTGGCTATGTAGAGATTGCCACGCTGTGCTCGCAATGACGGTAAATTTAATAAATGCTTTTTCCGGGAATCAACAAATCTTGTTTCTCTGCATTGCAAACCGCAAAGGAAAATCCTCCCTGTATTGCATACGCACCGTATTCCCCTTTTTTATTGATCGCTAAAAAGCCGACTTGTATATTCTTAGCCGTCTCCGGTTTCTTTTTGATGATGCGTTGTACCGCGGCTTTACAAGCATCCTCGGGTGACATACCCTGGCGCATCAGCTCGACTACCAGGAAACTACCAACATTGCGAATCACCTCTTCACCAACACCTGTGGAAGTAGCGCCGCCAACTTCATTATCCACGTACAAGCCTGCGCCAATGATGGGGCTGTCACCTACGCGGCCATGCATTTTAAAAGCCATGCCGCTGGTGGTGCAGGCTCCTGATATATTCCCTTTAGCATCAATAGCCAGCATGCCTATCGTATCGTGATTATATTTGCTTCCGGGAACATGCTGTTTATTTTCGATATTCATCACCGGGCTATATTTCGCAGTTTTCAGCCATTCCTTCCAGGCTTTTTCAGATTCAGGAGTTAATAGTTTCTCTCGTTTAAAACCCTGCTCTACTGCAAACTGGGTAGCACCTTCGCCCACCAGCATTACGTGCGGTGTTTTCTCCATTACCAGGCGCGCCACCGATATCGGGTGGGCAATATATTCTATCGCAGCTACCGAACCGCAATTACCCAACTCATCCATAATACAGGCATCGAGCGTTACATGACCGTCGCGGTCGGGGTAACCGGCACGGCCAACCGTATGATTTTTCATATCGGCTTCTGGTATTTTTACCCCGGCTTCCACGGCATCCAATGAGCGACCGCCTTTTTCGAGCGTTTTCCAGGCTTCTTTATTGGCGGCAACGCCAAAATCCCAGGTAGAAATAACGATTGGTAAATTACCTGCGGGTTTATAACTTAATGTTTCAGCCACGGCCGACCGTGACAATGCTGCCAATGAAGCTCCGGCAGCCGATAATTGGATAAATTTGCGGCGGTTGTACATACCGCTAATATATAAAGTTTGCGCGGGTTTTAATGATCGTTACTTGGTGAGCGGAGGATTGGTCACCGCCCTTACCTCGACACTCCCGCCAAACTCAAATACAGGGCATTTGTCAGCAATCGCCTTGGCGGCATCCATATCAACAGCGTTTATGACAATGACCGAACTAACCAGTTCGTTATCGGCAATATAAGGGGTAGGTTTTAGGGCCTTTCCGGTGCCACTTACGGTTAGTCCTTCATTGGCCGGGCGATAACCCGCTACCAAAGCACCGGATTTGCCCAGGTTGATCATATACTCCTGCCAGTGCTGAATATTGGTTTTTACCGCATCATCCGAAGCAGGCTTAAAATCAGCCTTAAAACGGACGATTAACAAAAATTGTGATTTTGTTTTTTGCTGCGCGAACAAGGTGGTGCAGACAAATAAGAAAATGGCTGCCAGGAAATACTTTTTCATGCTATACGATTTTGGTTTACTGTTCTGTAGTAACATCCTCATCGGGTGGTAAGTTTGTTTCATCAGCAACTATTTCCCTGCATCTTTCCAGATCGCGGGCAAAAACTTTTATTTTAACCCCGCCTGCACCGTTGTTATACACCGGGAACAAAGCGCCCAGGCTCTCGTCGGTGATAAAACAGGGAATGCCGTTTGCATCCAGTTTGGCGCGGACGATCTCGGCCAGCATCAGGTCGTAATAGGTTTCAAAGGTTACGATGTCGTCTTCTTTCTGCATCAAATATCAATGTTAAAAAATAAGCGGTCTAAAATTGAAGTATAACCCAAAAATGAGCATTTGTTTTGGTTAATTTGAATAATTATGAACAGGATAGACCGGATATCGGCCATATTAATTCAGCTTCAGTCGCGCAGGGTGGTCAAAGCCGGCGATATTGCTGATCGCTTTAACATCAGTTTACGCACCGTTTACCGCGATGTCAAAACGCTGGAGGAAGCCGGTATCCCGCTAATCGGTGAGGCCGGCGTGGGTTATTCTATCATGGATGGCTATCGTTTGCCGCCTGTAATGTTCACGCGTGAGGAAGCCACCGCTTTCCTTACGGCCGAAAAGCTCATGGAAAAGCTGACAGACCCGCAATCGGACGGGCATTATAAATCGGCTATGTACAAGATACGCTCGGTGCTGCGCATGGCCGAGAAGGATTTTCTGGAGAATATTGATGGCCATATTGAAGTACTCAAAAGCCGCAGGCTGCCGGGCGCAAAGCTAGACCTGAACCCCTTACAGATCATCCTAAAAGGAATAGGCGACCGCACAGTATTATCGATCCATTACTTTGCTTTCCACAGCCAGGAGAAAAGTGAAAGATGCATTGAACCAGTTGGTGTTTTTTACCAGGACAGTTACTGGCACCTGATCGCCTGGTGCCGTTTACGGCTGGATTACCGCGATTTCCGGCTCGACCGTATATCAGATATTTCGCTCACCGGCGAACGTTTCCGTACCCAGCACCCTAACCTGAACGAGTACATTTCTCGCTCTGCCAAAGAGAGAAATTTACAGGAGGTAATCATCAGGGTGGAGAAGCGCGTTCTCCCCTATATCAATGAACAGAAATATTATAACGGCTTTGTATCTGAACGTGAAGTAGGGGAAATGACAGAAATACGGTTCCTGACAGAATACCTGGAAGGCTTTGTGCGCTGGCTGCTGATGTATGGCGATATGGCCGAGATTGTTACGCCTATAGAGTTGAAGGAAAAGGTGAGAGAAATATCGGGGGCTATTCATCAAAAAAATCAATAATCATTTCCTGCTGACATAGGGTTGTCATTGGCCCGTACTTTCTTTGTTGTATGAACAGCACGGAAAGATACTGGATAACGGTGGTCTCCAAAGATCACATCAAACGCGGCGTTGCCGGCGGCTTTATGCAGGCTAATCATGGCAAGGCTGGTCCGCTCAAAAAACTCCACGTGAATGACTGGGTGATCTTCTACTCGCCAAAAGTGACTTATACAGGGGATGAAAAGCTGCAGGCATTTACAGCCATCGGGCAGGTAACCGGTACGGAAGTTTACCAGCATCAAATGACGGACGACTTTATACCCTACCGCAGGGATATGCAATTTTATCCCTGTACCGAAGTTTCCTTTATCCCACTGATCCCGCAGATGGAGTTCATCCAGAACAAAAAAGCCTGGGGTTATCACTTCCGCTTTGGCTTTTTTGAAATAGGTGAACGCGACTTTAAACTATTAAAGGAAAAACTTTTAGGGCAAACACCTGTAGAAATATTATACCCCAATAATCAATAATTCACTCAATCATTAATTCAATAATTTAAACCCATGGAAACATTAAGCACATCAATGACCATTAATGCACCGGCTGCTAAAGTTTGGGATGCATTAACCAACCCTGCAATTGTAAAACAGTACTTTTTTGGTACCAATGTAAAATCCGACTGGAAAAAGGGCAGCCCGATAGTATGGGAAGGAGAGTGGGAGGGGAAGACCTACCAGGATAAGGGCACTATACTGGATGTTGACCCCGGCAAGTATGTAAAGTACAGCTATTGGAGCTCGATGAGCGGGGCAGAAGATAAGCCTGAAAATTATGCCAATATCACCTACACCTTATCGGAAAAAAACGGTGGAACCGAATTTGCCCTTACCCAGGATAACATCAAAAACAAGGAAGCAAAAGAGCATTCCGAAGAAAACTGGAAATCTGTTTTTGGTAAAATGAAGGAAATGGTAGAGGGAGATAAGGCTTAAAGTTATTATTAATATAACCTGTTTAAATTTTTGATATACTTTGGTTTAAATATTAATATAACTAAATGTTATGAGCCCAAAACTTGCATTTGAGCTAATTGATCACCCCGGAATTTTTGTTGCGGGTATTGCCACCCGGACAACCAACCAGGATGGCAAGTCGGAGCAGGATATCGGGAACTTGTGGACAAAATTTATGTCCGAAAATATTGCCTCGCAAATTGCTTCCAGACTGTCTGATGATATTTACTGTGTATACACCGATTACGAAAATGACCATACCGGCTGGTACACAGCAGTATTGGGCTGCCAGGTATCTGGTCCGAATGATGTTGAGGGGATGTTTACTGCACTTATACCGAAAGGAAGTTACAGGATGTATCGACCCGAAGGTAAGTTCCCGGATTGCGTGGAGGATACCTGGAGACAAATATGGCTGGACGAATCAAGTCGCAACTACATTGCAGATTATGACTTGTACAAAGCCGGGGCGGATAGTTTTGAACAGACAAAAACGGAGGTATACGTAGGTTTTATTTGATTCAGAAAAATCTTTAAGTCTATAAATTTTGACTTATACCCTATTAAAAACCAATCGCTTGCCGGATTTACCTTCAATCAAACTTCCATTACTATAAGCTAAGTTGCCGGATACCAGTGTATGAATGATCTTCGACTTAAAAGTGGTGCCTTCAAAGGGGCTCCACTTACATTTGTATAACAGGTTGTCTTTATTTACGTTCCATGGTTTATTCAGATCAACCAATACCAGATCGGCCCAGTAACCTTCCCGGATAAATCCACGTTTTTCAATTTGGAAACAAATAGCCACATTGTGCGCCATTTTTTCGGCTATTTGTTCCAGGCTGACCTTACCGTGGTGGTAAAGTTCGAGCATGGCCGGAAGTGCATGTTGTACCAATGGTCCGCCGGATGGTGCCTGCAGGTAAGGCTGCGATTTCTCTTCGAGGGTATGTGGGGCATGGTCGGTAGCGATCACATCGATGCGCCCGTCGAGCACGGCCTTTAAAATGCCATCGCGGTCGGCTGCTGTTTTTACCGCCGGGTTCCATTTAATGAAATTGCCTTTGGTTTCATAATCTGCATCGCTGAACCATAGGTGATGAATACAGGCTTCGGCAGTAATGCGCTTATCTTTTAGCGGAATTTCATTGCTAAACAGGTGTGTTTCCCGTTCTGTGGATATATGCAGGATATGAAGCCTTGTATTATACTTCGTTGCGAGTTCAACCGCCATAGATGAGGAAAGGTAACAGGCTTCTTCGCTGCGTATTTTAGGATGCAATTTTACCGGGATGTTCTCACCCAGCAACTGCTTGTAATGATTTAAGTTAGCTCTGATGGTCGCCTCATCCTCGCAATGCACGGCCACCAGCATGGGCGATTTGGAAAAAATATTTTCCAGTGTCTGGGGATTATCCACCAGCATATTCCCGGTTGAGGAGCCCATAAAAACCTTTACACCGCATACGTTATTGACATCCGTTTTCAAAACTTCATCAATGTTATCATTGGAAGCGCCCATGAAAAAGGAGTAGTTGGCCAATGAGTTACGTGCCCCTATCTCGTATTTTTGTTCAAGCAAATCCTGGGTTAAGGTATTGGGCACGGTATTAGGCATCTCCATAAAAGAAGTGATGCCACCTGTCACTGCTGCCCGCGATTCAGTATGAATATCTGCCTTATGCGTCAATCCCGGTTCGCGGAAATGTACCTGGTCATCAATACAACCCGGCATCAAGTGCAGGCCTTCAGCATTGATCACCTGATCGGCCTTAACATCAATTTGCTTGTCAATTCGCTCTATCAAACCATCTTTTACCAATATATCGCTTACATACTGGCGGTTTTCATTTACAATGGTGGCTGATTTGATGAGGATGGAAGACATTTTGATTTCGGATTTCGGATTTTTCGTTTTTAATTTTTTTTCAGCGGAACTCAGGAGGGCTTCGCCGTTTACGATTTCGGATTTAATAGTCGGTTACAAAAGTAAGGTTTACAATTTCGAAATTGAACATTCGAAATTCGAAATCTATTTTTTGCTCCAATAATAATTCAACCCAAAGGAGATAGCGTTATTGAAGCCTATGTTCACAAAATTGTTGTTAAAGTGATAATCCGTAGCATATTTTACATTGCCGAAGCCCAGGTTGATGCCCAGTTTTGGAGTGGCGAAAAACACGAAGTTCGGCGTAGCTAATAAAGTAAGCTCTCCATTGCCGAAATCCTTTACATTGTTTTGGCTGCTGAGGCCGAACTGCGGAAAAAAGCCTATTTTATCCGTAAACATACAGTAATACCTCAGGTTGACGGTTAAGCCGACCACATCTATATGGTATTTATCAGATGTAGTGAAATTGGTGGCCGGGTCGGTGAAAGATGTAAATGCATTGGTTTCGGTACCGGCACTACGCGAATAATTCGGCTGGATGCCAACGGCCCATTTTTTTGACAGGAAGTAACCAAACTCCGGGTTGAACTGGAAGGTGCTCACCTTGCTGATCGTATAGTTTGTTGTCCCTGTAGCAAAAGTATATACGGTGGTGGTGCCTGCGCCGCCATCGTAATTATAGGAAAGACTGCCGCCCAGGTAATGGCTCCCTTTATCTATTTGTGCCGAAGCAGAGCCGATAAATGCTAATAAGAAAAATGATAAAACGAGTAGAGGTAATTTCATGTGAGTTAAATTTGAGGTGAAGGTAATTAATTAGCCGGAAAGTCCGGAAGTCCGCATAAGTCCGAAAGTTCAGGTTTTGGCTAAAGCCCCTGATTATTTGCTAATATTATTCGCCCCATAAATGGGACGGCAATGAATTTAAAAGTACCCTTTATACTGTTTTCTTTTATTCATTGCCGTTTGGCTCCAGCCAACGGCTAAATTGAATAATTAAATAAGGGCTTTAGCCAAAATCTATCAGCACCAATTTAAAAAGCGATTTTCTGCCGAAGAACAGGCTTCAGCTTTCACCTCAACAAAAACCCTATCTTTGCCGCATGGGTGCCAACTTCGAGGATTTTAAATTTAACCGGCAAATTTTAAACGCCATTGCGGATGCGGGTTATACCGAAGCTACTCCTGTACAGCAAAAAGCCATTCCACCTGTATTAAACGGGCAGGACGTTATGGGGATAGCGCAAACGGGTACGGGTAAAACCGCCGCTTATGTTTTGCCTATTATTATGCGCCTGAAATATGCGCAGGGCGATCATCCCCGCGCGCTGATCGTAGCACCCACACGCGAACTGGCAATACAGATAGAGGAAAACATCCGCACCTTTGCTGCTTACACTGATCTTCGGGTGGTAGCCCTGTATGGCGGTCTCGGCCCCAAAACACAGATAGAACAGGTTGCCAAAGGCGCTGATATCATCGTAGCTACACCCGGGCGCTTTATGGATATTTACCTGGCAGGCCATTTAGTTACCAAGTTATTACAGGTGCTGGTATTGGACGAAGCGGATAAAATGATGGATATGGGTTTTATGCCTCAGATCAACCGGATACTGGAAGTAGTACCGCGAAAACGGCAGAACCTGCTTTTTTCGGCAACCATGTCTGATAAGGTACATGAGTTGTCAGCCAACTTCCTGGAACATCCAACGGTGATCGAGGTTACACCGCAGGCTACCCCTGCCCAAACGGTTAACCAGCGGCTGTATCATGTGCCCAATATAAAAACCAAGATCAACCTGCTGAAAGCTTTACTGGCCGAGCCGGATGATATCAAAAAACTGATGATCTTCTGCAAAACACGCGCTACTGCCGAAGATGTATACAAGTTTTTGCTGCGAAAATTCGGCGAAAAGGAAGTGAAGGTATTGCATGCCAATAAAGGGCAGAATACGCGTATCAACTCGATCAACGCCTTTAAAAATGACGAGGTGAAAATACTGGTGGCTACAGATGTGGCATCGCGGGGTATTGATGTGAGCGATGTGAGCCATGTGATCAATTTTGATGTGCCTTTTGTGATCGAAGATTATGTGCACCGCATAGGCCGCACGGGCAGGGCATTGCAATCGGGCGAAGCCATCACCTTTTGTACCCCGGCAGAGGAATACTATATCCGTAAAATAGAAAAGCTAACCAGGCAAACCATCCCGGTAGCCGATCTGCCTGCCGAAGTGTTTATAGAAGAAACGCCTTACGAGGAAAGACAAGATCAGGCAAGGGAAGTCGACCTGCAAAAGCGTAAGGAAGACCCTGAGTTTAAAGGCGCGTTCCACGAGAAAAAGACTTTGAACCAGCGTAAAAAATTTGATGCCGCCAGGGCAAAGGCCAATCCTAATTCAAAAGCTGGTAAGGCAAGGTCAAGTAAAAATTTTAAAAAGAAAAAATAACTGAAGGTACTGTACATAAAGATGATGTCATTTCGAACGAGGGACGAGGAGAAATCTTCTGCAAGAGACATGGCGGACTATGCATGTTTTATAAGATTTCTCTCTATCGTTCGAAATGACAGTTTAAATTTGGCTAAATGAAATTCCGTATTACCCCCTTAAACTTTGCCACTGCATTTTTTTTGATCCTTGCAGTATATATCTGGATAAACGGCGCTAAGATCACCGGCAGTAAATACGAACATTGGAGCGGCACCATCACCCTTATATTTATCCTGTTTGCCTTTGTAGTGTCATTTCTTGACCTGATGCTCCGTAATTTTTTCCCCAAAACCAAAAGTTTATGGATTGTAGAGCTAAGCTTTATAACTTTGGCGACTATTATATTTTTATTGGTTAAATAACAAACATGAAGAAAGCTGAAATAAAACTTACTATAGATCTGGATGATAACAACGTGCCCGAAAGTATTACCTGGGAATCAACCGATGCGGAGAATAAAGAAGCGCTGCCGGTAAAATCAATGATGCTGGCCTTGTGGGACCACAATTATAAAAATACACTGCGCATCGATCTCTGGACTAAAGACATGGCCGTTGATGAAATGAAACGCTTTTTTTACGAAACCCTGCAAACTATGGGCGACAGCTTTTTACGCGCCACCGGCGAAACCAATATTGTAGAAGACCTTCGCGATTATTGCGCGCACTTTGCCGATAAAATGGAGATCACACAAAAATAAAAATGAGGCCGGCATCGTTTATATCATTTGCTGGGTTTGTAATACTGATAGCGGCAACTTATTGCCCCTTGTTCCGTCCGCTGGGTATTGTTAACTGGGATATGTACGATGCCAACAAACCTTACGGTATAGTTGTGCTGCTGATAGCCATTGTCGGGATCATCGGACTTGTTTTTATGCAGATCAAAATAGCCCGTATGGCAGCCTGGTTATCTGTGATACTTATTATCCTCTTTTACTTTTTAGCGCTTTTAAAAATCCACACCTCATTTAGTTTTATTCCATTTCATGCCATTTCACATTACCTGGCGGGTAAAATAAAATTCAAATGGGGATGGTGGCTGTTAGTTGCCGGTCCCTTACTTGCCCTTTTAGGTGCCTTAAATGAAAAATTAAGATATAAAATATCAAATCAGCTGCCGGCTGAAAACAATAATAATATACAGGAGTTATAGCATTGTTTACCCCATTTATTTTTATTGCAGGTATTTAATATATTAGCGGAAAATCATCCTATCAAAAAATGTATAATTTATCCTTTCGCCAACAGGTGTTTGCTGGCTTTGCCGTGTCGGTAGTTCTTGTTTTTATAGTTGGCCTTTTATCCTACCGCAGTATCAATCAATCCAGGAGCGATGCCGCATTAGTTACCCATACACAAAAGGTGATCAAAACCTCTGACGAACTGTTGCAATTACTCACCGATGCTGAAACAGGTATGCGGGGCTATTCAGCATCCGGTAAAAAATCTTTACTTGATCCGTATTACGCTGCACTTTTGCAAATTGACAATGATCTGGCCGAATTAAAAGCACTGGTGGTGGACAATGATGTGCAGGAAAAAAGGCTGGCAAAACTGACCTCATTAGTGGGTATCCAGCTAAATATTCTTAAGGAAAACGTTGAGGTAAGGGGTAGTAAGGGATTGGATTACATGGCGCAGAATAATATGTTTCTTAACGGGAAGCAGAATATGGACCAGGTACGTGCCATTATCAATACCATAGATGATTCTGAAAGCCGCCTTCTTGCCGCGCGAAGAGCAAATTCAGAAGAGTCATCAGATCAGGCTTTAATTATCATTATTACCGGCTCTGTAATATTCTTATTGATCATCGTGGTGCTGTTTTATTACATCCAGGGCACTTTTGACAGGCAGAAAAAGATCGAAGCCGAGATCAGCTCAACAAATACCCAGCTTGAAAAAGTATTGACCGAAAATGAGATCAAAAACTGGGTACTCACCGGTATAAGGATGCTGAACGAAAAGATGCAGGGTGAGCAATCTGAAAAGGAATTGGCCAAAAATGTCATCACCGAGATATGCAATTATACCGAAGCGCTCACCGGAACGCTTTATTTATTTAATGAAAAGGATGAGCAGCTCGAATTTTATTCATCCTATGCCTTTAGTGATGTTGGCGCGATAAAAAAGATAATTAAACTATCAGAAGGCTGGCTTGGCCAGGTGGCTGTGGATCAAAAATCATCATTAATAAAAGGTAAGATCAACGACAGCCTGCAGTTGGAAACATCCTTGATCCGTGAGCAATTAACAGAGGCCTTTATATTTCCTTTCTTTTTTGATAAAAAATTAAAAGGCGTGATCGAGATCGCTTTTAATAATGATCTGAAACCCGAAACAGAGGATTACATTTTATCCATTGCAGGCGGAATTGGTATCGCAGTCAATACGGCACAATCGCGCACCATCATGCACGATCTGTTTGAGGAGACCCAGCAACAGGCTGAAGAGTTAAGCGCCCAGCAGGAGGAGATGCGTGTTACCAACGAGGAACTCCTTAACAAGACCGAAGAACTACAGGCTTCGGAGGAAGAACTGATTGTACAGCAGGAGGAACTGCGCAGCACCAATACGGAATTAGAAGAAAAAGCCAGTTTGTTGGAAGAGAAGAATCAAGCCATTGAAGAGGCACGGCAGGCGCTTAAGCTTAAAATGGATCAGCTGGAAACTACAGGTAAATACAGATCGGAGTTTCTGGCTAACATGAGCCACGAATTGCGCACACCGCTGAACAGTATCCTGGTGCTGGCGCGTATATTGAAGGATAATAAAACCACCAACCTGTCAGAAGATCAGATCAAATATGCCAGTGTGATCTTTAATGCAGGCAACGATCTGCTTACCCTGATCAATGACATCCTCGACCTGTCCAAAATCGAATCGGGTAAGATGACGATGAACAACGAAGAAGTAAGCGTAGCAGGGATGGTGAGTGATATGGAAATGCTTTTTGCTGAAGTTGCACGCAACAAAAAAATCCATTATACCAGCTTTATAAATAATGTGCCCAAGCAGATTTATACTGACAAGGTACGTACCCAGCAGGTGCTTAAAAACCTGCTGTCCAACGCGTTCAAATTTACACCCGAAAAGGGTGCAATCGCCATCAATGTTATCCCCGGAAGGACAAAAGATACAGTTAGCTTTTGCATTAAGGATACGGGGATCGGTATTCCAAAAGATAAACAAACAGCCATATTTGAGGCCTTTCAGCAGGCGGATGGATCTACCAGCCGTAAGTTTGGCGGTACGGGGCTTGGCTTGTCAATAAGCCGTGAACTTGCCGCATTACTGGGTGGTACCATCACCATGCAAAGCGAGCCGGGAGAGGGCAGCGAGTTTATACTGACCATCCCCGTAAAAGCCGATGATGTTCAGCAAAATGAGGCTGAGGTATTGCCTGATGTTGAAGCGATAAATATAAAACCTCAATTTTTGAAAACAGCCAGGCGTAATGCCGAAGCCAATAACAGGGAACCACTGGTGATCATCGTAGAGGATGATAAGAATTTCGCCGGCATCCTGCAGGAATATGCACGCAGCCATGGTTTTAAACCTGTTATGGTAAATAATGGAGCGCATGCGGTTGAAACTATCGAAAAAGAATTACCGGATGCGGTGATACTGGATATCAAACTGCCGGGCAAGGATGGCTGGCAAATATTAAAAGAGCTCAAATTGTCGGAAAAGACTGCCAATATACCTGTCCATTTAATGTCTGCCGGAGATGTGGAAGCCAATAAGATACGCCGTGAAGGAGCTATCAGCTTCCTCAAAAAACCGGTCGATACCGGCGCACTGGATAAGTTGTTCGGTGATATTATTCAGCAAAGCGGAGTCAATTTCAAACAGGTACTATTGGCCGAGGATCATAAAGAACAGAGCCATGCTTTAAAAGAGATGCTCGAAAATAAGGGGATTACCGTCGACCAGGCATTTGACGGGCAATCAACCCTGAAAATGCTGAATGATAACAATTATCAATGCCTGATACTGGATCTGTCGCTGCCTGATATATCTGGTTTGGATCTGCTGGATCAGATCAAACAGGACGACCGTTTTACATCCTTGCCGGTGATCATCAACACGGCGATGGAACTGGATAAGACCTCAGTGAACAGGCTGATGAAGTATGCCAATGCCATGGTGGTGAAAACCAATAAATCATCAAGCAGGCTGATAGACGAGGTAAACCTTTTCCTAAACAAGATAAGTTCTGAATCATCTCAGCCACAAGTAAACCTGTCCGGCAGAAGCAAGACCATTAACAGGGGGAAGGAAGCAATAAAAGGTAAAAAGGTATTGGTGGTGGATGACGATATCCGGAATATTTTTGCCTTGAGCAGTGCTTTGGAAACCTACGACCTGGTGGTTGAAACAGCCAATGACGGCGAAGAAGCAATTGAAAAATTAGAAAACACAGATGATATCGATATTGTTCTGATGGATATTATGATGCCCAGGATGGATGGCTACGAGGCTACAAGACATATTCGTACAAAACCAAAATGGTCCAAATTGCCAATTATAGCACTGACAGCAAAGGCCATGAGCAACGACCGCGAAAAATGCATTGCAGCAGGGGCCAATGACTATATTACCAAGCCTGTGGATATGGACAGGCTGATTTCATTGATACAATTGTGGCTGGAAAATTAATTTATGGGTGATGCACTCGTTACTATTGCAGATGCGCAGCTTTTAGAACTGATTGATCTTGTAAAAAAGGTACATGGGTTTGATTTTTCTGATTATTCAAAAGCATCGTTAAAAAGGAGGCTCTCAAGAATAATGATGCTCAAAAAGCTAGGATTTTATGAGCTGAAGCATTCACTTATCAACGATGCTCATTTTTTTCAATGGTTTTTGGAGGAAGTCACGGTTAATGTTACCGAAATGTTTCGCGACCCCACTTTCTACAAAGCACTGAAGACGCAGGTAATGCCCTATTTATCCAGTTTTCAGCATATCCGGGTCTGGAGCGCGGGCTGTTCGTCGGGGGAAGAGGTTTATTCACTCGCAATTCTATTGAACGAGGCCAGGTTAAATAATAAGTCATTTATTTATGGTACTGACATTAATACTGAAATGTTAAATGAGGCCCGCAAGGGTATTTACAGTCTCCGTAAAATAAAGAACTATACCGAGAATTACCAGCTATGTGAACTACCCGGATCACTAACAGATCACTTCACCATTATGTATGATGCGGCAAGTATTCATAGCGAATTAAAACAAAATACCTTATTTTCCATTCATAACTTAGTGTCCGATAATGTTTTTAACGAGTTTCAGCTGATAAGTTGCCGCAATGTGTTTATTTATTTTGAGGCCGGGCTACAGGAAAAAATATTGGACCTGTTTTATAAAAGTTTATGTCCCCTGGGCTTTTTATGTTTGGGAAGTAAAGAGACGATCAGGTTTCCCAACTTCAAAAGTAAATTCAAAGTGATCAGCGCCAGGGAAAATATCTATCAGAAAATTGGCGATCAATAAAATTATTGTTGAAAGATGGCGCAAGTCGGAAGTAGTGCTGTTGGGAGGCTCTGCAGGCTCATTTAAATTGGTCTTCAGGGTGATCAAACATTTTTTGCCAGAACTTGGGAAAAGTGTCATCATTATTACCCACCGTAAAAGAAATTTTAAAAGCGGTATAGAAAAGCTGTTTGCCGATAACAGCAAATTACGAATCAAAGAGATCACGGATAAAGAGCCTGTCAAGAGAAATACCATCTACATTGCTCCGCCCAATTACCATACGCTGATCGAAAAGGGCGGCTATTTCAGCCTGGATGTTTCGGACGATGTCTGGTACTCAAAACCATCCATAGATGTCACGTTTGAAAGCGCGGCCGATGCCTACCAGGATCGTTGTACAGCCATATTATTTTCGGGGGCCAACCAGGATGGGGCAGAAGGGCTGCTTAAGCTGCGTAACAATGGATCGCTGACCATTGCGCAAAATCCCGACGAAGCTGAAATGTCTGACATGCCCCAGGCTGCCATCAGTATTGACGCAGCCGAATATGTATTAAAAACCGATGAAATATTTGAGTTGCTGGAATCGAACTAAAATAGGGTGGTCTGCGCAGTGCCGTTAATCCGGGCCTCGTGTTCCAGTAACCATTTTTTTCGCCATACACCGCTTGCATAACCCGTCAGGCTGCCGTCTGAGCCGATCACCCTGTGGCAGGGTACCACAATAGCTAAATTATTTTTACCATTTGCCGAAGCGATCGCCCGTATCGCCAACGGATCGCTCATCAGTTTGGATTGATGGGCATAACTGATCGTTTTTCCATAGCCGATGGTCATCAAACAATCCCATACCTTTTGCTGAAAGTCTGAGCCATGCTGTTTCATCGGGAAATCAAACACTTTACGATCTCCGGCAAAGTATTCATCCAATTGTTGTACCACTAATTTTAATAGGGGAGTTTCAGGCGCAAGCAGGTCAAGCTCCTCATTAATGAAATGAACATAGGTGACAAAACCATCCTCTTCAGTGATCCGGACGATTCCAACCGGTGTTTGGATAACAGCAACAGGCATGATGTAAAGATAAGCGTTTAGTCCGGAAGTCGGGAAAGTCCGTAAGACCGGAAGTATTTAATTTATCCATGGGTGCCAAACTGTTCTTTCCGACTTGCGGACTTTTCCGACTTTCCGACTTCAAAAAAACTATCTTTGCAAAAAATGGAACTCTTCAACCAAACCTGGAACCTGTTTAAAAAGGAAGTTCTGCTCGAATGGCGGTCCAAGTACGCTTTCAATGGGGTGTTGCTTTACGTAGTTTCAACGGTGTTTATTTGTTATATCTCTTTTAGTCTTACGCCCGGTTTTACTGGAACTAAAGGATACCCCATCGTTTGGAATGTGTTGTTCTGGATCATAATGCTTTTTGCTTCAGTGAATGCCATTGCCAAAAGCTTTATGCAGGAGAGCAGGGGGCGTTTGCTCTATTACTATACTGTTGCCAGTCCGCAGGCTATCATCTTATCCAAAACCATCTACAATATCTTCCTGATGTCGCTTTTAAGCATACTGGCCCTGCTGGTTTATATGCTTTTCTTCACCAATACCGTCGGCGATCTGCTTTTCTATTTTTTATCCGTATTGCTGGGCAGTATCAGTTTCTCCACCGTCTTTACCATGATCTCGGCCATTGCATCAAAAGCAGGTAATAATGGTACTTTAATGGCTATCCTGAGTTTCCCGGTTGTTATACCTGTTATCCTGGTGCTCATCCGCGTAAGTAAAAACGCAATGGACGGCCTGGAGCGCAGCTTAAGCTATGGAGATATTGGCGTGCTGTGTGCCATTAATGTGATCGTAATAGCCACTTCACTACTGCTGTTTCCCTATCTCTGGCGTGATTGAGCGTTGGTGAGTGGTTGATTGAGTTAGCAAAATCAACCTTCATCATACTTTCTTTTTCAACTTAATCAGCTCAATCTAACTTATTTAGCTCATTCAACTTCTCTTATTTAGAATTATTTTAATCTTAATTTGGATTAAGTCTAAATAAGCATTTACTTTGCAGCACTTAATACTTCAAATAAATGCGCTCAACTTTTACCTTAATTGCAGTTTTTACGTTCTTTTCAACCAGCCTGCTGGCACAGAAAACCTTACTTACATCAGAAGATTCACTCAATAATAATTTATCAAAAAGTGCAACCACAATAGGTGGCTATGGTAATGCTTTTTACCAGAATAATTCAAGATTGCAAACCTCAAGGCTCGACCTGGAGCGTTTTGTACTTTTTACCGGGCATAAATTCAATGATAAGATCTCTGTTTTTTCTGAACTGGAGGTTGAAGATGCGAAAGTAAGCGGCGGCGAGAGCGGTGGTGAAGTAAGTATTGAGCAGGCTTATCTGAAATTCAATTTAAATGCGAATCAATATATCGTGGCGGGTTTGTTCCTGCCAAGGATCGGTATCCTGAATGAAAATCACCTGCCAAATACTTTTAATGGTAACGAACGTAATTATGTAGAGACGTTTATCATCCCATCCACCTGGCGCGAGTTGGGTGTCGGCCTGTATGGTAACCTGAATAATTTACCTGTCAGCTATTCAGTAGGAATAGTTAACGGATTAAGCTCGGCCATGTTTGAACACGGTAGCGGTATACAGGATGGCCGTTTTGAAGGCCGTAACGCTACAGGGAATAACCTGGCTGTTACAGGCTCTTTACAATTTTACCAGGGCAATTTTAAAGCACAGGTATCCGGTTACTATGGCGGTACTATCGGGGTAAACAAGCGTAAGGCGGATAGCCTGGGTGTAACCTCGGGT
>JBEHXM010000082.1:0-24034 GCA_048498695.1 Bacteroidota bacterium | reverse complement strand
GGTGGTCAGTTTGATCCGGAATCAGGTGGTCATTTTGGTCCGGAATACCCTGGTCACTTTAAATCGGAATCAGGTGGTCAGTTTGAGCGGAATCTCCATCCAGCGTTCCAATTTCGACTATTTTTTTGAAGTCGACATCTTTTTCTCCGGCTTCCCAAAGTTTGACCAATTTTATCCCTTTGTACTCCGCATACGTTAGCGTATCTTTTGTAAAACCTGTTTTACAGACGATGATGCCACTGGTAATTTCTGAATCTAACATGGTTTCAGAAAGCTTCATAACAATGTCTTTGTTTATTTTTTTGTTCCAATATTTACATTCGATCGCTGTCAGTAATTGTCGGTCTCCGTCAAAATGTTCTGTTAGTACATCTATTTGGTGGTACAAACCAGATAGCCCTTTTATCTTGCAACTACGCCCGTGCCCCTTGACTTTAACGCCATACTTGGCACCAAGTGCCTCATAGATGTATTTGGTGATGACTTCATATTCCTCCCAGTCTAGCTCATTTTTATCGAACATAATTTTAGGTTAATATTTCAGAGCATTGCTTGCAAACATAAATATGTTTATAATGGGTCAGTGGTATAACTATTGGTCAACTATAGTTTGTCTATATATTGCCGAATTCTTGATAGCAACTCATCAAAATCTGGTTGTCCGTCGTAATATAGCGCAGAAGTTTCCACATATCTTTTTTTGTAAGAAATTCTAAGTCGCTCATCATTTAATAGAAAAGCTTCATTCTGATTTATTGGAATAGCCAAATCAGGTTTGGGGAAACGCTCTTCCTTGTGTGTGAAATATTCTGGTGTCCCGATAAATGCCTGTACGTCTTCACGGGCTAATAAACTATACACATCATAATATTGGCGCATAAAATTTACGGTAGTATTACCAGTTTCTTGCTCTCTGCGAAATTTCGTGGCGATGGTTTGTAGCTTTTCTACGAATGTATAACCTGGACTATAGCAAGCAATATCTTTAGCACGATTATCAAGGATATCAACACCTTGAGAGACTGCTCGATCGTAAGCCCAGGAACTGATTGTCAACTTTTCATTAGGAGTAACACGATCAAAGCCCGCCTCCAAAAGTATCCCGGCTTTTAGGCCTTCGATCTGATCAGTTAGATTATCGTAAACCATTCGTATTCCACCGCTGGAATATGATTTAATATTATCGAAATCGGTATCGCGTTCTATCCGAATGATGCCATCGATATTAATATCCTCTGCCAACCAATCGTAAAAATTTTTACGTGCCGCAACATTGGTCGGCTTTTCATTTTTAGGGTTCTCATTGACTTTTTGATCTGCCGGAGGCTTGATATGAATATCGATGTCTTCTGAGAATCGTTCGATGATTTTGTAGCCCTTTGAAAGGGAAGTTCCTCCTTTCAGTTCAAAATCATACCCTTGCAATTTCAGACCATGCAGCACATGCATGATCCAATAGTCTTTTTCAATTAAACCCGCTTTTATACCTGTTTCGTCTTCTAATATTAAAAGCAAATCATTGAACTCGGGATGTTGATGAAGATATTCAGCCATAATATTATGCTAAAACCGGTTCCAGCAAACGTTTAGCCTTGCCATTACCATAATAATTGAGTGCATGCTGTAATTCAGTTTTATTCATACTGCTGGCTTTGGATAAAACCTTGTTTCTTACTTGCAACTGGTCTTCTGCCAATTTATCTAAATTGCCGGCCAGGTCAACCAATAAAAACTCAGGAGTTAATTTTGCGGGAAAATGATGTTTTACCTGGAAGTCAAAGGTGCGATTACCCAACTTAAATTTACCATGTCGCTTATGATTGTAAACAGTACGTTGATTGTATAGTTGTGTAGTGCCCACCCCCAATGCATTATATAAATTTGGCGACGTCAGTAAAAACCTTTCATCTTTCAAAAAAGAACGGACCAAGATTTCTTCTTGGGGTGGCGTTTGACCAAAAGCCGATTCTTTTGGATAATAATAAACCCCTTGCGATAGTTTTTGCAAAGTCCCGTCTTTTAAAAGTTCTGCAAGATGTCGATCGACCGACTTTGTGAACATAGCAAGGTCTGTGCGTCGATAAACTTCGCCGGACTTTAAATGCTTTTTAAGTTCATCAAGCTTTGCCATATCGTTTATTTACAAAGTACGGCATAATATATCAAAATGTAAAAAATATCATTAAAAATTCATGCAAATTTCCATCCGATCCAACTACTACTCATTGAAATCAGACACATATAACACGTCTTCTGCATATTTTTCTTTCAACTTTTGCATATCGTCACAAACTTTAGTATCGGTTACCCGTGCATAATGTTGAGTAGAGCGAATACTTTTATGTCCTAACATTTGTCCGACAGTTTCTATAGGAACGCCATTTGTAAGTGTTACTGTCGTAGCAAATGTGTGTCGGGCACAGTGATAAGTAAGGTGTTTAGTAATGCCGAGTTGTTTTGCAATGTCTTTTAAATATGCGTTAGCCTTTTGATTTGTAACGTTGGGAAACAATTTATTTTCTGGTCGACGTGGATGTGTTTTATAATGTGATAAAAGCAATTTGGCAGGCGGAAGAAGCGGCACACGTACACGATTGTTATTTTTAACACGATGAGTCTGGATCCAGGTTTCACCGTTATCAGAAACCTGATCATCAACATTTAATTTTATAGTGTCCGCATAAGATAAGCCCGTATAACAGCTAAATAAAAATATATCGCGAACCAAAGCCAGCTTTTTAGGAAATCGTTTTAAAGCCAAACGAGACAACTCTTCACCGGTTAAATAATCACGGTGAACTTCAGTCGACTTCATCCGATGAGCAATGAACGGATCCCGCGATAACCAACCGAAGTCCATTGATATATGAACAATGGTTCGCAATTTTTTAATAATTTGAATCGCGGTATTATTCTGTACACCATAATCAGTCTTGAGATAATATTCATAATCTTTAACAAACTGGTGATTTAACTGATCAAGACGTATATCGTTGGTTTGAAACTTCAATTTAAGAAAGGCTTTTAATGCTTTATAGCCAGCTCTATACTTTTGCAATGTGGCCTTTGAGTAATCTTTTCCTATCAAACCAATTATATAATTGAGTTGATAGTTCCACGCCATGGATAGCATTTTTGGTGGTTCTAACTCTTCGCCTTGCATTAGCTTGCGCACATGCTGGGCCGTGAAGGACTTGCCAAGCAAATACAATTTTTGTCGGCACTCATGTGCTCTGGCAAATAAGCTATCAAGCCAGGCATTTGTAGTTCGGGCCTCGGCCCAAGTACCTTGCATACGATTAGCTTTAACATCCCAATCTGAGCGGCTACATTTTCTTTGGGTAGACCATTCTTCCCGCGTCCCATTGACCGTGACCCGGATGTAAATAGTTGAGTTTAAGTTTTCTTGAGTTTTACCATGTCTAAGATAAAACTTGGCGCTGAACGTAAGTTTTTCAGGCGGACTTATAATTTGCTTTTTTAGATTTTTTTTTGAGCGTTATTAAGCATGCGCTCTATGTCAGATTGTTTGTAATAATAAGTGCCGCCGATTTTTGAAAAAGGAAGCTCGCCTGTGAATCGTAAATTTTTTAAAGTGCTTGCCGAGATGTTAAGCATCTTCTTTACATCAGTATTTTTAAGCCATTTGGGTTGGTCGTGAGCTTGCGGCAGATTTATTGTCGCGAGTAGAGTAAATAATTCTTTCTTGAAATCTTCAAGGTCTTTTTTTGTAAGTAAGTCGTCAGGTATCATGACGGTCAAAAATAAGAAATGTAAATGTGTATAAAAATTTGATGCTTATCATCGATAATGACTGAGGGTTCGGGTCCGGATGGGTCTTCGGAAGGATCTAGTAATTAAACCAATTTTCTTATCGTTTTATAGGAAATTTCGACTTATTTCTACCTAAATTGCTCCAAAAGTTATCAAAGGCGTTTTCCTTTTTAATGTATTTATCGCAAATAGGTCACCTCGTAAAATGAGGTATTTTGATACGCTTTGAGGTGAATTAATAGTGAGTTTTCATGTGAATCATAAAGTTTAAGGTGATTTGATATGTTTTGGGGCGCGAGTTGCGGTCCCGTCCATTCCGCTAAAAAACAATTTCAAAATTGCCTAAAAGCCTGCAAATCGATGATTTGCAGGCTTTTTTGTTTTCTGAAAAATACCAAAATCAAAACGTACTAAAAAATATGAAATAAATCAGTTTTGCTATAATTTGATTGTGAGCTTCCTCAGAGAATTTATAAAAATGCTCTAAGCGGCATTTTTGAAGGCTATTTTAGACTCGTCACGATTTCGATATTTTTTAAGAGAAGTCCTACTCAACCTTTTTTTCGTCCTATTCATGGCGTTGTGTTGACGTTAATTTTGTTATAACAAATCAAATGTCATGAAAACTCAACAACAATTTGATGTCATAATTATAGGCGGAAGCTATTCCGGGCTCGCAGCAGGAATGGCTTTGGGACGAGCTTTGCGTAAAGTGCTGATCATTGACAACGGTAAACCTTGCAATGCCCAAACACCACATTCTCATAACTTTCTAACTCGCGATGGTGAAACTCCTTCTGGCATCGCAAAGCTTGGCCGAAAACAGGTAGAAAAGTATCGTAGTGTAACATTTGTCGATGGAGTCGCAATTAGGGCCGCAAAAGTGGATAATGGTTTCGAGATCGGCATTGCCTCCGGTGAAATGTTTTTCGCTAAAAAAGTAATATTCGCCACTGGTATACGAGACATGTTACCAACAATTGATGGCTTGGCTGCTTGCTGGGGCATATCGGTACTGCATTGCCCTTTCTGCCACGGTTATGAGGTAAAGAATGAAAAGACAGGCATTTTCGGAAATGGTATACAAGCTTATGAATTAGTCACGCTCATTTCTAACTGGACAAAGGACCTTACCATCTTCACTAACGGACCTGCTGAATTTTCGAAGGAGCAACAGGTTAAATTGGCGAGTCGCAAAATTGAGGTCATCGAAAAATCAATTATAAAACTGGAGCACGAGAATGGCTATATCCGTAATGTCATATTCAGCGATTATTCAAAGACCCCACTTACAGCCGCTTACATCCGTAGTCCGTTCCGGCAGGTTTGCTCACTTCCTGAATTTTTGGGATGTGCACTGACTGAAGATGGTTACATCAAGGTAGATTCATCGCAAGAAACCAATGTCCCGGGCATATTTGCGAGCGGTGATAATACCACTAAAACGCGTACAGTAGCCAATGCTGTAGCAACCGGTACAACTGCTGGGATGACCGTTGCCAGACAGTTAATCACTGAGCAATTTTAATTTAAAAGACATGGAGAAATTTTGGGACAATCGCTACAGCGATAAGACTTATGCGTATGGAGTTACGCCGAATCGTTTTTTTGAAGAACAACTTCCGAATTTTATTCCGGGAACCATTTTACTGCCTGGGGATGGTGAAGGCCGAAACGGGGTATTCGCCGCCCGCTCAGGGTGGCAGGTAACCTCTGTCGATCTCAGTATTCAAGGCAAATACAAAGCATTGGCACTTGCTGAAACAGCAAAAGTAAAACTGGATTACCTGGTTGGGGATATAGAAACACTTCCCTTTAACCCAGCGTCTTTTGACGCCATCGGGTTAATTTACGCACATTTCACCGCTGGTAGTAAAGCGGCGATACATCAAAAACTAAATGGCTATCTCAAGCCTGGTGGAATACTGATCCTCGAGGCCTTCAGAAAAGATCATCTTCAATATAATGAAGCTAATGCCTCGATTGGTGGACCAAAGGAACTGGGCATGTTATATTCTGCAGACGAATTATTGACCAGCTTCCCGGACTACGACATCCTGATATTGGAAGATAAGGTTATCGGGCTTAATGAAGGCCAATATCACCAGGGAACCGGTGCGGTTGTGCGGTATGTAGGTCGCAAAAAACAGTTATAAATTTCAATTCATATATAAACAGTTAACAATGAAAATAATAATCGTGGGTGCAACAGGCACCATGGGACAGCACTTAGCAAGTGTCCTGGAAAAAGAACATCAGATCATCCGCGTAGCCAGTCAAGGCGGCGATATACAAGCAGATATTACTTCAACTGCTTCCATTGAAAATATGTTCAAAAAGACCGGTGAATTTGACGCGCTGATTTCTACCGCAGGACCGACCTTTGTTGGCCCCTGGAAAAAGCTGGACGATAATACTTTTCGTAGCGGCGTGGAAGGCAAGATGATGGGGCAGATCAACCTCGTGCTGATTGGCCAGCATTACATTAATCCGAAAGGATCATTCACTTTAATTACAGGCGCGCTTACGGAAGAACCGCAAAGAAATTTTGCAAACGCTTCAGCAGCCAATGGCGCAGTCGAAGGCTTTGTACGTGGTGCGGCAATCGAATTAGAAAAGGGTATCCGCATAAATGCAGTTAGCCCAACGGTGATCGAAAATTCGCCGCAATATTTCCCTTACTTTCCCGGCGAAATACCGACTACGATGGCAGAGCTGGAATTTGCCTTTCGCAAAAGTATATTCGGATCGCAGACCGGACAGATCATAAAAACCTGGTAATCACCCGACCCTATTAAAACGAAAGGGGCTGTTCCACAATAAATGGAACAGCCCCTTTCGTTTTAATGGCTTTTATTTATTTTAAGCCTGTTTTCGTAGCTATTTTTCCGATGAGTAAGTCGATAAACGGAATAGCTACAAATATCATCCAAGGAACTAACGAAACGGTTAGGATCAGCGTACGTTGGTAAGCGGGAAAGTTGGCCAATGCTTCTCCAAAAAGGAAATTAAACAGGGTAATGGACGGATAGATCACAACCCAGATCTTCAGGGCGGCAATCAGTTTCATTCTTATTTTCATCTTTTTTAATGCTTGGTTAATAGCAACAAAGCTACCCGGCCTGCCATTCCGCCTATAGGACAGTGCCATAGTAATACAGGACGATTCTTAAAATAAATCACCCTTAATCGACTGTAATAAAGCAAATTACAACTTTAGTAATATCCGATTCAACTCCGCAATTGTCCTATCCCGGCATTTCGCCTGAAAATATTTTTGTGATACAATTTAAATCAATCAAAAACAATCATGAAAAAACTATCGGTAACGCTTGTATTAGGAATGATTTTCCTACATATGAACACATTTGGCCAGTCAACAGACACTACCACAACTCAACGTAACATTACAACAAAAACTTATTTCGATATTATGATCAATATCGTTAGCAATAACCTCAATTACGGCGATCAAAACAGCACCGTTTCAGATTACAAAAAATCTGCTAACGGTCTTCAGGCCGGTGTATCTTTCCAGGGAGGTATTATGCCATCGTTCTCATTGGTCACAGAATTTTACTATATCCGTAAAGGCGGCAATTTAAAAAACGGTAACCCCCTCACTAACGACGAGTCAGGTATTCGTTTGAATGCGTTGGAATTACCTGTACTCGCCCGCTATAACTTTGGGAAATTTCACATCAATGCCGGCCCATCCATTGCCTATAATTTTAGTGGAAAAACTGAACAGAACGGCCAGTCATCCAGCCTGGTATTCGACAATTCCTCCAGCGGGTTTGACCGCTTCGACGCTGGCGTGCAATTTGGTGGCGGCGTGGAATTTCCATTTAAGCAGAGAAGGATTGAGTTGGATATCAGGTACGGTTACGGCTTAACGAATATAAGTGCAGCAAACCAGCTTTATAACCGGGCCATTATGGTCAGTGTTCATTTTTCTAAAGCGTGGAAGAAAAACCCTTTAGCTAAAAAATAACCGACCGCTATGAAAACTTTAGAAATCAATTGGAGCGCGCCGCGGAAAACTGCGGTAATAGCGGGCGTGATGTACCTGCTCACCCTTGTACCCAACCCCACGATCTCACTTTACGACGCCTTACACCGTCCTGATTATATACTGAGTCCTGGCGGTGATGAACCTGCTATTATAGGAGGCTTGTTGGAAATCATCGTCGCGCTTTGTTGCATAGGCACAGCTATCTCCCTATATCCGATTTTGAAACGGCGAAATGAAAGCTCGCAATAGCGTTGATCGTCTCGCTCGTGCTGGAAGCAAATATCATTTAGTAATTGAAATTACGCCGGAAAACATCAGGAGAAAGTCCGGTATGCTTTTTAAAGAAACGTATAAAGTAGGATACATCTTCATAACCAAGTAACTCGGCAATTTCTTTAATCTGATTAGGAGTGGCGAGGAGATAACGTTTTGCCTCAAGAATGATGTGTTCATTGATGAGCTCCGAGGCTGTTTTACCGACTGAAGACTTTGTGATCTCATTCAATTGATAGGGCGAAAGGCTCATGAGTTCTACATATTCAGATACTTGTTTAAACTTTGTTAGGTGTTTGTCCAGAAGTTCGATGAAGTCTTCAAAACGTTCCTGTATATAGGCATTGGCTGCATGTACTACGCCATCCCGGTTCAGACTTTGCCGCACATACTCGATGCAGAAAATGTCAAGGTTGGATCGGATCATTTCCTGGTAACCCTCTTCTCTGGTAGTATATTCCTGAAACATAGATTGCAGAACACTTTGTAGCTTATCAAACCTCCCTGCGTCAAGTTCGCAGAAATTCTTGTTACTTGCTTTCCTCAATCGCTGACTCGCTATCGTTTCCTTCGGGTTATAAAACTTGTGATTAAATTCAAGCAAATATCCGGTGCTGCCAACCTTAAGAAACAATTGATGCACCTGCCCCGGTCGCAAAAAGAATATGGATTGATCCTGAACAGTATGAGATACAAAATCAATCTCATGATTTCCCTGGCCATTCTTTAAAGAAAGTATAAAAAAGAAATCGTGACGATGAAGGTTGTGAACTAAGTCTTTTTCTCCGATGATGTCCTCAACGCGACGGATCTTAAACTGTTCTGCGATAGGGTGCTGCAGCTGTGTTTGCGAAAGTTGTCTGATCGGAATTTTCTGCATTGTAATTCCAGGTTTATATTGTTTAATAACATTAGCTAATATAAATCTACAAAAAACATAAAGTATTCAGTCAATCCCACCCGCAATCAATTAAATAGCCAAATCGCTCATGCGAGACTTGATGTAAGTTTCTGCCCACCATGTATAATCAGGTGATACAGAAATTTCAACGCCTCAGACAATTTACAATGGCAATATTGTATCTTGTATTGAAAGCTTTAAAGTCAGGCACGGGATAACTTACTAAAATTTTTAATTATGGAAATTTTTCAAAACCTGCGGGGTGGGCATTTGATTATTTTACATTAATTTCGGGGCTGTAACCAATTTTGAACCATTACCACGATAATAATCTGAACGCACTATATGATAAGTAATATACCTGCATCACTAAAATCAAACCAAACATTGATCAGAAAAAGACAGGCGTTTGTCTTAATAATTGCTTGCGCAATAATTGCTGGCTTCGGCTGCCGCAACCAGGGAAGCGGTCAGAACCAACAAGGTGGAGCGCCGGTTGCACAGGCTTACCCGGTATTGAAGGTAACAACCCACAACACCACATTGCAATCGCAATACCCCGCAACGTTGCAGGGTGTGCAAAATATTGAGATCCGCCCTAAAATAGACGGTTATATCGAGCACATTTATATTGACGAAGGTGCTACGGTAAAAAAAGGGCAGCTACTGTTCAAAATCAACGCGCCTCAATATGAGCAGGATGTTAAAAACGCTCTTGCCGCCATTAACAGCGCTGCGGCTGATGTGAACACGGCCAAATTACAGGTCGAAAAAACCAAGCCGCTGGTAGCGAAAGAGATCATCAGCGAGTATGAGTTGAGATCGGCTGAGGATGCTTTAAAAGTAAAAGAAGCGGCGTTGATGCAGGCCAGGACTACACTTGCTAATGCCAGGACCAATCAGTCTTATACAACAGTTACTAGCCCTGTTGACGGTGTTGCGGGGATGATACCCTACAAATTGGGCAGCCTAGTAAGCAGTACTACTACTTCACCGCTCACCATGATCTCCAATATATCTAAAGTTTACGCTTACTTTTCAATGAATGAGAAGCAATTACTGGGTTTTTCGAGACAATACAAGGGGAATACTTTGGAAGCAAAACTTAAACAGCTTCCTGAGGTTTCTCTTATCCTCTCTGACGGTACGGATTACCCGGAAAAAGGTAGAATTGAAAGTATTGGCGGACAGATCAACGCCGAAACAGGTGCGGCAAGTTTCCGGGCGACATTCCCTAACCCGGTAAGATTGATCCGCAGTGGCGGCAGCGCGACCGTTACCATTCCTGTACCGGTAAAAAATGCGTTGCTGGTTCCGCAACGGTCGACCTATGAATTGCAAGGCAAACGTTTTGTATACCTGGTGAATGGTGATAAAGTAAAAAGCGCGGAAATCATGACCATGCCTGATCCCGCCGGTCAGTATTTTGTAGTGACCGACGGTATAAAACCAGGCGATCAAATCGTATACGAGGCCGGGGCTCCTATTGCGGACGGAACCGCCATTAAACCCCAAATAGAGCCGGAGGACCAAGTCTATAAAAACATTAAATAACCCGACAGTATAAAATGACATTAAAAGTTTTTATTGAACGGCCTGTACTTTCTACCGTAATATCGGTGATCATTGTGATACTTGGTATTCTCGGCCTTATTGCGCTGCCGATCACACAATATCCGGAGATAGCCCCGCCAACCGTGCAGGTTTCCACTTCCTATCCCGGTGCGAATGCCGATGTGGTGCTGAATAGTGTTATTGTGCCGCTTGAGGAGCAAATCAACGGCGTGGAGAATATGACCTACATGACCTCATCCGCAGGTAACGATGGATCTGCGGGTATTACCATATTTTTCAAACAAGGCACCAATCCGGATCTGGCTGCTGTAAACGTGCAAAATCGTGTTTCGCGGGCAACGCCTTTGTTACCTGCTGAGGTTACCCGCGCGGGAGTTAGTACAAGCAAGCGGCAGAGCAGTATGGTGATGGTATTCTCTATCAACAGTACCAGTAAATCATACGACGCTACTTTTCTTCAGAATTATGCCAACATTAATGTGATCCCGATGCTGAAACGAGTGAATGGGGTTGGCGATGTTACCGCCTTTGGCACGCATGATTATTCCATGAGGATATGGCTAAAGCCGGATGCAATGGCTGCCTATAAACTGGTGCCGGATGATATTAATAACGCATTAGCCGAGCAAAATATTGAAGCTGCCCCCGGAAAGATCGGCGAAAACAGCGATCAGTCGTTTCAGTATGTCCTCAAATACAAAGGCCGTCTTAAAACGCCACAGGAATATGAAAACATCATTATCAAAGCTACACCTGATGGCCAGTTATTAAAACTGAAAGACGTTGCACGTATCGAACTGGGCTCACTTGATTATTCAGTCACTTCCACTACCGACAAAAAGCCATCTATCGTTATTGCTGTATTCCAGACTTCGGGTTCTAACGCCCATGCGATGATCAAAGACTGCGAAAAAACGCTGGAGGAAGCATCAAAAAGGTTTCCTTCGGGTATCGAATACAACACGATCTTTACCGCCAACCAGTTCCTAGATGTATCGATCAAGAAGGTTGTAGAAACCCTGATCGAGGCCTTTATTTTAGTCTCCATCGTGGTATTCATCTTTTTGCAGGATCTCCGCTCCACGCTCATTCCTGCTATAGCTGTACCAGTAGCTATCGTGGGTACCTTTTTCTTCTTGCAGCTGTTTGGGTTTACCATCAATCTGCTCACTTTGTTCGCACTCGTGCTCGCCATTGGTATCGTGGTGGATGACGCCATCGTAGTCGTCGAAGCTGTACACGCCAAACTGGACCAGCATGTGCCGACAGCAAGGGCTGCAACATTAGAAGCTATGAGCGAAATAAGCGGTGCGGTGGTATCCATCACGCTGGTAATGGCGGCGGTGTTTATTCCGGTAACTTTTATTAATGGTTCGGTTGGGGTATTCTATAAACAATTTGGATTGACACTGGCTGTAGCTATTTTGATATCGGCGTTGAACGCATTAACGCTCAGCCCGGCATTGTGCGCCTTACTGTTAAAACCGCATCATGAGAATACGTTGCGTAAAGGCTTCCTTCAACGGTTTTACTCAGCCTTCAATGCGGCTTTTGATGCTACAATGAAAAAATATAAACGGGCCGTGCTGTTCTTATCCCGCAGAAAATGGATCGCTGTAGCGGCTGTGCTGGTTTTTATGGTCTTATTCGCGTTCCTGCTCAAGGTTACGCCTTCAGGCTTTGTTCCCAATGAGGATCAAAGCTTTATTATGGCCGACATCAGTCTGCCACCTGCATCATCGCTGGAGCGAACTCAGGCAATTGCAGACCAGGTAGTGACCCTATCCAAGAAGCAGCCCGAAATGAACTCTGTTGTGGAGATCGCGGGTTCGGGTATTTTGAGCGGGGGCAACGGCGGTTCCTACGGTTCATTATTTATGAACCTGAAGCCCTGGGAAGACCGGCCGGGAGCAGCACACAGTGTTGATGCGGTGATAGGTCACCTGTTTGGCGCGACATCTGGTATTAAAGGCGCTAACGTGTTTTTCCTGGCGCCACCAACTTTGGAAGGCTTCGGCTTCACAAGCGGATTCGAGTTCCAGGTACAGGACCATACGGGTGGAGATATAGTGCATTTCAGCGAGGTGACTAATAAATTTTTAGCTGAGTTAAGCAAGCGCCCGGAAATTCAATACGCCACCAACTTTTTCAATGTCAATTTCCCTCAGTACCAGGTAGATGTTAACGTGGCTAAATGTAAGGAAGCAAATGTCTCACCAGCAATGGTACTTAATACATTACAAGGCTATTTTGGCGGACTGTATGCTTCTAACTTTAACCAGTTTGGCAAGCAATACCGGGTGATGATACAGGCCGATGCTGCATATCGGGGTACAGTGCAAAGCCTGGATAAGATATATGTTAGGAACAGTAATAATGTAATGGCTCCGGTAACCACGTTTGTTACTCTCAAGCGGGTATACGGTCCGGAGTTTATTAATCGCTTTAACCTCTTTACAGCAATTGCTGTCTCGGGGGCACCAAAACCGGGCTATAGTTCCGGCGATGCGATCAAGGCCATACAGGAAGTAGCGGCTAAAAACCTGCCTCTGGGATATGGATTCGAGTTTTCGGGATTAAGCAGGGAGGAATTATCCAGCGGAAACCAGACGCTTTTGATATTTGTGTTATGTCTCGTGTTTGTCTATTTCCTATTGAGCGCACAATACGAGAGCTACATCCTGCCATTCGCGGTAATTTTATCATTATCCATAGGACTTGCGGGGGCGTTTATTTTCGCCAACATATTTGGTGTGCAGAACAACATTTATTTGCAGATCACCCTGATCATGCTCATCGGCTTACTGGCCAAGAATGCCATCCTTATCGTGGAGTTTGCCGTGTCGAGAAGGCGTTCGGGCGAGACGATAGTTCAGGCAGCTATTGACGGTGCACTTGCCCGTTTAAGACCGATTTTGATGACATCCTTTGCCTTTATTTTCGGCATTATGCCTTTGATGGTATCGACAGGTGCGGGTGCAGCAGGAAACAGATCTATCGGTACAGGCGCAGTCGGAGGTATGCTGATCGGTACTATTTTCGGTGTATTTGTGATACCGGTATTATTTATTATTTTCCAAAGTATACAGGAGCGGATAAGCGGGAAGCCTGCTATTGTTGAACCGGCTACAGTCGATGTTGAATAACCTATAGAATTGAATTTTTAATGACCACAAATACATCACATAAATATTCGCTGAACAAAAGGTTGGCACTATTTGCGCTGGCGACGGTAACCTTTTGCTCATGCGTGACTAAAAAATATCAACAGCCGGGAATGGCCGTTCATGGTGACTTATATCGTTCCGCAAATACGACAGACAGCGCCACCATTGCTACCTTGCCCTATAAATCACTTTTTGCAGATACTATTCTCCAGGGATTAATTGCTGAGGGCCTCAGAGAAAATCTTGATCTGAAAGTTGCCATGCAACGCATGACCGAAGCACGCGAAAATCTTCAGCAAAGTAAAGCAGCGCTTCTGCCCGATTTGAGCGCCGGTGCAACGGTTACGCGGTCTAAGCTATCGGCTGCATCTCAGAATCTTCCGCCGGAATTCGTAAACGCTTATCCATTAACAACAACATCCTACCAGGCCAACCTGAGCACCAGTTGGGAGGCTGATATATGGGGTAAGCTCAGGAGTTCCAAGAGAAGTTACCTGGCCAGCTTTCTGGAAAGTGATGCTGCCAGGCGGGTTATTTTAACGCAGCTGATTGCCGATATAGCGACTAATTACTATAAGCTTCTCGCATACGATGAACAGTTAAAGATAACCCAACAAACTGTGAAGAACAGGCGCGAAGATGTTTCGACAATAAAGGCATTAAAAGAAAGCGGCCTGTCTAATGGAGCTGCAGTTGTACAAAGCGAAGCTAACCGTGCCTCAGCTGAATTGCTGATTCCAGATATTAAACAGAACATCCGGGAAACGGAGAATACGTTAAGCCTCCTTTTAGGACGTGTACCGGGCGAGATCAGAAGAGGTTCGCTGACTGAACAGCAGCCTTATCAAAATCTTCAAACGGGAGTGTCCTCACAATTGATGAGAAACAGGCCGGATGTCCAGCAGGCAGAATTTGCCTTTCGTGCGGCGTTTGAAAATGTGAATGTCGCCAGGGCCTATTTCTATCCTCAGCTGACTATAACAGCACAGGGTGGTTTCTCCAACCTGACCATCAAAAACTTCTTCGACAATTCGATATTTTATAATATCGTAGGAGGCTTGACCCAACCGATCTTCAATAAGCGTCAGAATAAAACAAGGCTGCATGTTGCCCAGGCTCAGCAACAGGAAGCATTTTATGCCTATCAAAAAGCGCTGCTTAATGCCGGCTCAGAGGTTTCAAACAGCCTGTATAGTTACCAAACAGCAGTTGAAAAGCAAAGTACCCGCAAAGATCAGATCACATCACTTGTGAAGGCGGTTGATTTTACCAAGGAGTTGCTTCGTTACAGTTCGGCCACAAACTATACCGATGTGCTGACCTCGGAACAATCCCTGTTGTCGGCCCAGCTTGATGGCGTTAACGACCGTTTGCAGCAATTACAGGCCATCGTTGATCTTTACAAAGCATTAGGTGGGGGATGGCAATAAAAAACCTGATCATTGACTATCCAGGCTCTTCACAAATGCGATGACATCGCCTTGTTCCTTTTGCGTCAAATCAAGTTTATCAGCGGGCAAGGTTTGATTATCTATTTTAAAACCTAACCCGGTACCACCACCTTTATTGTAAAAATCTATTACCTGCTGTAATGTTTTAAATACACCATTATGCATATAGGGCGCGGTACGTGCGGCATTACGCACAGTGGTTATTTTGAAAGCATGTCTGAAAGCCCCTGTATTGAGTATGTCATACCTGCCCATATCGGTATCGATAGCTTTTTGAGCAATTGACTGCGGAACGCCTATGACTTCGCTTTCTGCAAATATGTATCTTGGTGGGAACGTCCCGTTAAATAAGGGCATATAATGACAGGTAGCACATTTGGCTTTCCCCATAAATAAATTAAAGCCGTTGATTTCCTGCGCATTCATTGCAGTTTTATCGCCACGCATATATTCATCAAAACGGCTGTTGAGATAAACCAGGCTGCGGACAAACGAGCCAATGGCATTCATCACCTCGAGCGTATCAATATTTGTTCTGTTCTGCTTTGGAAAGGCAGCCGAAAACAGTGCCCTGTAATTTTTATTTTGCCATAGCCGCGTTGCAGCTATTTTCATAGAACCGTGCATCTCCTCATTATTTTGAACAACAGCGCGCGACTGATCTTCCAGCGTATTCACGCGCAGATCATAAAACTGTGATGGCTGCAATGCAGCATTGATCAATGTGGGCGTATTACGCCTGATCAGCCTTTTGCTGCCAATAACCGTGTTCTTGACTTGCCCGTCGGTGAATGCTCTTTCGGGCTGATGACAGGATTGACAGCTTCTTGAATTGTTTCCGGAAAGGATCGGATCTGCAAATAACACCCTGCCCAGGGCTACCTTGTTCGCAGTCGAAAAACTTTCGGGGTTAGGTGCAAAGGCATTGGCATTAAAGGCATTTTGATCAAATAAGGTCTTAGCATCCTGATTCAACAGGCGGTTATAGCGGATGACATGGAGCTTTAATTTTTGTTCCAGGTTGGTGATACCGGTAGTGATCGGGTTTCCATACCGGGTGATGAATTCCGCACGATTAAAAGCATTAAAATTAGTGTTGTTTTTCAAATATTGACCGGCCGCGTCAAACAATGCCGGTAAGTTTTCATCGCCAGCTTTATTTTCATAATAAGCCAGGATATTTTTTACGTTTTCCAGACAGGCTGCCGATTCCTGTGAACTTTTAAGAGTAAGTGGGTTATCGAAACCGGTGATACCCAGGGATAGCACCCGGAATACTTCCAGTTTGGCGGCATCAAATACCTGCCAGTCTAAGATGTCGATATTGGAAAAATATCCTTTGTAACGATTGCAGCCTTTTTGTAACAGCTTTACCTGGCGGATCAATTCGCCTTGATTTTTGCTGTCATATTTCGGAAAGAGATAAGTTTCTATTACCTGCAGACCGGCGGGTTCAAATATCTGGCCATTGGCTACTTCAATTTCCTGAACGGGCGGCCCATTTACAAACCTCGACTCGGCCGGAGAAAAATATTCGCCTGCCCACTCAAATCTTTTGTAACACAATCTCAATTGAAGGAATAACTGCTGCAATTCCTTTTCATTAACCTGGCTGCGTTCTGCAGCAACAAGCAGCTTATCTTTTGCAGCTATAAAGCTATCTACCTGGGCCAGCAGTGTTTGGGCGATGGCTTTCTCAGGGGCCACCGGTTTTTGTCTGCATGAGAAAAGTGTGTAGCTGAGAGTGAGAAAGAGCAGCCCGGATATAATAATCAACTTATTCATTAACTGAAAATAGGTAAGCAAATACAGGGGACGACCGTTTAGCCGTCCCCTGCAAGGGTATGAGTATTATTTGGTGCGCTTTATCGCACTGATGTTTTAAAAATTAAAGGCGTTTGTCAGCGGGCTTGCATTCCTGTCACGGTCAGCTAAAGGGGCCAGGCCCCATCTTTTTTCGATGAAAGACAGAATGCCCACTGTTTCATATTGGGTATGGTCAACATAACCCTGTTTAGCAAACGGCGAGATGATGAGCGCAGGTACACGTGTTCCTGGTCCCCATTTTTTATCGATCACCGGCGGTGCAACGTGGTCCCAGAATCCGCCATTTTCATCATAAGTAACAATGATCACAGCATCCTTGCCATTAGGGCCGTTCAACACATCGTTGATCAATTCCAGCGCGTGGCTTTCACCATTAGCTACATCAGAATAACCTGGGTGCTCGTTATCAATACCCAATGGTTTGATAAATGATACCGCAGGTAAAGTACCGGCTTTAGCGGCGGCTATAAATACAGTTTCATCTTTCAGGTGGTCTTTTCTCAACTGTGTTCCGTCAGCATAGTTTTTATAATAAGCAAATGGCTGATGATGGAACTGGAAAGTTGGGTCGGGATGACCGGCCAGGGCATTGTCCCAGCCTCCGGAATACCATGCCCATGATACGCCCTTATCATTCAATCGGTCGCCTATTGTAGGATTTGTTTGGTTTGGAACCAAAGTTGAGGCATCTGCCGTTGCCGGGTGAGGTGCATTAACACTATAACTGGTATTAACCACGAAACCATCAGGTGTAACCGCACCATCAGTAACAACGTTACCTGAAGCATCCACTTTAGCTACCATACTGGCCGGGGCATTAGGGAATGTAGGGCTTGCTGAAGCTATCAGCCATTGATGATTCAGGAATGAACCTCCGAAGGCGCTGTGATAAAAGTTATCGCACAGGACATATTTTTGTGCCATAGGCAGCAACGGCAATAAAGTAGTTTTATAATAACCCTGTGACAAACCTGCAGAATTGCTATTGTACAGTGCATATTTATCCATTTTACCTCCATCTATCTGCATCTGCTCCTGGTAATAACGGTGCAGCACATCCTGGGTGATCTGATCATTAGGAACGTACTGATCGATATTGAAATAATTGTTAGTCAGGTTGGTAGGAAATGTCGGCGCTCCGGGGATAGCTGGTAAAAAACTATATGGTTTACCTGTTGCATCCACCTGCGTGGTATTGGAGGCATTTGCGTTCTGAAGACCGTTTGCACCAGCAAACTGACCATAAAGATTGTCAAAGCTGTGGTTTTCCAGGTAAATTACCACCACGTGATTAACTTTTTTAATTCCGGATGATGATGATGAATGGTCATCGTTTTTTTTACAGCCGAAAAAGAATAAGCTCAAAAGCAAAGCCACAGTAATTGTGACAGAAAGCCTGTTTGACTTAAAAGAGTAATGTTTGTTTTTCATAGTGTATTAATTTGCATTAGGTGATTGCCTTATGCAAATGACAGGCATTTAGATAAACAGAATATTATTAACAGGTAATCATTCCATTATCTTATGGCTATATGGGGTAATTAAACTTCACAATTTGGCCTGAGTAAAACTCTGGAAGTTTGGCGGAGATATGCCGGCTATGGCAAATTAACCAGGTGTAAAAAAAGAAGAGTTCCTGATGGGCAGGAACTCATTCAACCAATTATAAAACCTAAATTATGAGAAGAGAGAGACGCAGAGGACGGGATCGAACCATCGGTTTGCTGCCAGATCAGCGCTCTGCATTATATTTTGATAGTCGTATTGCTATTGATAAACTATCATGATGCAAATATAAATATATATCCTATAATTCCTATAGATTTAATAGATTTATTTTAAATATTTAATTTCTCCAATCTTTTTAAAGGGAATTATTGTATTTCAATCAGGTCGAACGGAAATATGAGCTTGAATGTGCTGCCGTTACCAGGTTCAGAATTCACCTCGATCTTGATGCGATGAAACCCGGCAATTGATTTTACGATAGGAAGCCCGAGGCCAAAACTATCCTGCTGAAGTGACTGGCTAAATTTTTTAAACCGGTTAAAAATATGTGGCAATTGCTCGGGACTGATACCAATACCGGTATCTTTAATTTCAACAATGAAATTCTTATTGCCCGGTGATCCGGTTATTCTTATCTCCCCGCCCTCCTTATTGTATTTGATAGCATTATTGATCAGGTTGAAAAACAAGTTGAACAATAAAAACTTGTTGACATTCAGCAGCTTCCATTCTGCGGGAATATCAATATCGCAGCTGATGTTCTTTTCCTGCAAGCGAATGGAGATCTCGTCATAAACTTCATGGATCAGCTCCGTCACGGATATCTTATCTTCCTTCAGGAACTGGTCATTTTCTATTTGTGATATCAACAATAAAGTTTTGGTTATGCTTTTTAAACGATTGAGTATTTTCTGCATTTCAATCAGCCGCACTTTTACTTCATCAACTATATCCTCCTGTTCAAACATGTTTTCGATCTTCGACTGCAAAATGGAGATAGGGGTCATCAGTTCATGCGATGCATTAGAGATAAATTCGCGTTCCTTCTGAAAGGTGTTCTCGATAGTCTGGATCATTTTATGAATACTGATATCAAGGTATTCAAAGTCAGCCGTGGTTGTCCGTACTTTCTTATATGGCGTATGATGCGGAAATTTATGACCTATGAGCTTGGTTTTGATGATTACCCCCAAGGGCCTTAGTACATAGGTAGAATACACCTGGTCGGCAAGAATAGTTAACAGCACCATTCCTAAAAGTATTTCAAAGGCTATATTCTGCAGTGGCGCGGTAGTTTCATTAATGGTGTCCACACTTTTGCCTATCTCGAGCAGATAGTTCTGCTTATACACCTTAAAATTATGGCTCAATATCCTGTATTGAATAGTATCGCCTTCAACAAGACGTTTTTCATTAAAAATGGTATCAATATTTTCATTTAATGAGTCAATATCTATACTAACATATTCCTCTTTAAGCAGTACATTATAACTCCCGTAACTTTCTCCATTTTGAATATAATTTTTTATCCCTGGCCCTTCTACGATTTTAAGCACCTTATCTTTTTGCCGTCGCAACCAGTTATCGGTATAACTTTGGTTAATATTTCTGATCAGAGTAGGTAACAACAACACAAACAATACCACTATTACCAGTTTTGAAATGGTATTAAACAGTGTCAGTTTGGCTCCTAATTTCAAAGCTTTAATTATTAATACTTACACGATAACCCAGGCCCCTTACAGTCTCTAACCAATCAGGCGCGCCATAGGCATTTAGTTTCTTCCTGATATTTTTTATATGCGCATCAATATAGTTGGAGTCATAATCGTCATTAACGATGCTGCCCCATATATGTTCGCTTAATTGCGAGCGGGTGAGTGTCCTGTTTTTATGCAGTATCATATAGGCCACCAGGTCGAACTCTTTTTTTGTAATGGCGCTGATCTGTGTATCACCGTGCGAAATGGTGCGATTGGTAAGATCGATCAGGAAATCGCCCAATGCCACCACCGAATTTTTTAACCCGAATTTCCGCCGGGTTATAGCCTGCATCCGGCTTTGCAACTCCATTAATGAAAATGGTTTGGGCAGATAATCGTCAGCGCCCAGGTCAAGCCCCTTTATCCGGTCGTTAACCTCTGCGCGTGCGGTTAATATGATGCATGCAGCTTCGGGATTATATTTTTTTGCCTCCTTAAGCAGGTCTAGGCCGTCGTAATCAGGAAGGCCCAGATCGATCAGGATAAAATCATAAAGGTTGGTAGCGATCTTTTGAGAGGCAGACAGGCCATCAAAACATATTTCGCAGATGTAATTACAATTGGACAAAAATATCTCCAACTCCGTAGTAAGCGCCTTTTCGTCTTCAACAATCAGAACATTCATGCAGGTCTAATAAAAAACGTAATAAAATGTCAGGTTATAAAACGATTCTTTCCGGTTTCTTAATATACCTTCCACATTAACCGGTATCGAATATTTATAAGAAAACTCAAAAGTATAATGCGGCCTGTTGTAAGCTATGGGTATTTTAAAACTATAATTCAGCATATCGATCTCACTGTTGTGCTTGGCATATCTTTCGGAAATAGGCGGCGTGATCTGGTTAGGAAAGCCAAGACGCCCGGGGTGATTTATTGAATATTTCTGAACAAAGTTTTGCGTACCCAGGATCACATTGAAGGCAGGTGTGAATGAAAGATAATCCTTATCGTCAAAAATGCCCCAATTGGTTTCGATATACTTTGAGTTACTGATGGTGACGAAGAAGTCGTCCGATTCACCAAATAAATAATCCAGGATAAGCCCCGTTTTTAATACTTTCCAGTCGTAAGAGTTATTCAGGTTAATATCATTGGATGATGCTGATTTGATGATCAAAGCGTTCCTGTCAAAAATGAACCGGGTATAACTTGCATTGCCCGTAAATCGTGAAGAAAGACGATAATAATATCCTGCTCCTACATCAATCTCATCAATTGCAGGTATCGAGCCTAAAACTTTGTAGGCCGATCCATAAATAAACACGCCGGATTTAGCATTGTAAATAACATCTGTGTTCAAAAAAGGATACCTTACCGGACCTGTACGCCCGAAAAAGCTGGCATCACTTCCATAACTGACACCCGCCGAAAGAGACTGCTTCCTGACAAGCGTATCCGAGTCCGCGGTCATCCGTGCAAACCGGGAGGCAAAAAGATGATTTGCACCGGTACTTGCACCTGCATTAAAGCAAATCAGCAGCAAACCAAGGGTGCAGATATATCTCATCAATACACGATGATAATGTAAATTGATCTTGCTAATTGCCATTTCTTCTCGGTATTTCAGGTGGACGTTCTAACCCGGCAGGCCTGCGCTGCCTTTTCGGTTTAATTTTTGGTGTGGATGAGTTGCCGGATTCATCAATTTTTTCCGGTTTGAATAAACGCCTGGCTTTAGCCACTTCTTTTACTTTCTTTTTCTCATCAAGCTCGCGCTGCTTTTGCTTTGATTTGGTTGTATCGGTAAAAAGTTCGTTATGCAAATCAGGACTAATCATATACCTCATGGATATATCATCAGGATGGCTTACCGTAATTTTTGCGGAGGATAAACATGGCATGAGTATCAATAACAAAACAATATACGCAAACCACTTAATCATTTGTAAAAGAAAAACTTAAAAATTTTTTCAAATCTTGTCTATCAAATTCAACGGTAAACCCACGGTAATATTCATTAAAGACACTTTCAATTTTGTACTTAATATTTCAAAAATGGAAATTTTTTAGCACTAATGCAGGCTACAGGTAACGAATAATATTGATGTAGGTAATAATACTTTGGTTTATAAATCAGGATGAGGGTTACAATGCAAGGGGTATCCGGTATAGAACCCATGACCTTTGGCGACAGGAGAACATTGTAAGTTAAGACAAATAATTAATTTCTTTTGAAGTATAAACCCGGTTACAGTCGTCAATAATAACACAAGCCAGCTGCTGTAGCTGATTGATCAGGTAAAGCCCTGCATTTACCCCCATTGACATTACGGGTGTTGCCATTGCATCCGAAAGTTCGGCTGTAGGGCTAACAATGCTAACGCTTTTAAGCACACTAACAGGGAACCCGATCCTGGCATCAATATCATTCAGATATTTTTTATCGCTTATCGTAACGTTTTTTTCAAAATTACCTGATGTGGCAACCGCCATGTTACTGATATTGATATTTGAATAAGGTTGTTGTTCCTGGTTTGGATCAGCAGTAGCAATTGTCCATGGTTCGTTATCAGGTTGTAAACCCCAGGTCAGCAAGTCGCCACCGGCATTGAGCACTCCGCTGGATACGCCCATCATTTGCAAAGCATATTTCGCACGGTCGGCAGCGTAGCCTTTGCTAATTGCACCAAAACCAATGCGCATTCCTTTTTCCTTCAAAAATACTGTAACGTTCTCTTCATTAACCATTACCTGCTCATAGTTGGTAAATTTTACAGATTTACGCTCAATTTCCTGAACATCTATTCTTTTGTCAACTGCGCTATAGGTAATATCAAAGGTGCCATGCGTAAGTTCAGATATCTTTAACGAACGCTCTATCAGTCTAAAAATCTCAGCATTCACCTTTACCGGTTTTATACCGGCGTTCCGGTTGATCTCGGTTATCTGGCTGTCATCGCTCAAAACACTCAATAACTTTTCTACACGGGTGATCTCAGCAACAGCGGCATCAATGCAATTATCTGCCCAAACAGGGTCATTTCCAACTACACTGATTTCAAACCGGTTTCCCATCAGGCGCATGGTGCGCCTGAAAATATTTAAGTCGTTATTGTAGGCTTTAACAGCTAACATGGGTATTAAATTTTAACAGATACTTAAATTATCCTGGTACTTTGATGAAAAGAACGCAGGCTTTATCAATATCAAAAATAGGTGCCCATTATGAAAATAAGATGAAAAGGAGCACGCCAGCGAAGTTTTTTCAAAAAAAGTGCACTTAAAATATTAAGATCGCACTACAAAAATCCAAATTCCGTTAATTATCGTTTAAAAGAATATCTTTAAACTTTGTATCTGCTTATCATCTGTCTTATAAATGCCTCTAAAGTTAAAATTGCTTGTACTTGTATCGGTTATATTTTCAAGAAGCCTGTACGCCCAGACGAATAATAACAGGTTAGAATTCACACCGTTCGAAAGCCTGAAGGTATTCACACCCGACAATAATTCAATACAGGGTACGATATATGGAGCCGAACTGGCTTATCACTTTAATATGACCCGGGATTCACTTGATTATGTCAGGATACTGCATATAAGTGCTATTGATATAGTCGGCTCCTACCGCAACCTGCATTCATTAACGGTGAATAATGACCCTGCTTTGAAAGGAAAATTAGGGGATACCTACACCCTTATGGGCCGGTTTGAAATTCCTTTGTATCAAACCGGGCCTGTTAAACTGTTGTTCACGCCGGGCTTTGGTTTTGCTTATTCCAGCACCTCTTACTTTACCAATGGGAACCCGCTTATTGGAAGCCGTATTAATTTTG
>JBEHXM010000081.1:0-24656 GCA_048498695.1 Bacteroidota bacterium | reverse complement strand
CGGGTATATTTGGTACCCCCGTAGCGTTGGGCGAGGCTGATATACAGTATGCAAGCAACGGATTTTCGGTAAGGGTATTAGGTACGATCGTATCAATTCCTGACGCTGATAAAATTAACAGGGCATATGCTAATAATACTCCGAAGACTGAGTACGGTGCTTACGCTGAGATAGGGTACGACCTGTTCCACACCATGAGTAAGCCCCATGAAAAACAGCTGATCGTTTTTGTGCGTGATGAAAAAGTGAATATGGATGCCAGCATACCATCAAACGGCATAACAGACGAAACCCTGAATCAAAATTATATTGTAGCGGGATTTACTTACCTGCCCATACGGAATGTGGCCATTAAGGCTGACGTAAGGGTTGCACATACAGGCGCGCAGAATCCTGATCTGATCATCAACCCTAACCCTGTAGCACAGCCGTATCAACCAAATTATAATTTAGTTAATGTGGGAGTAGCATTTTCATTTTAAGATTATGGATAGAAGGAATTTTGTAAAACAATCATGTACCATCTGCCTGGCAGCAGGAGCCGGTATGATGATTGGCTCATTATCGTCATGTGCCACATTGCCGGTTTACAAAACCACAATGGCCGATAATAAAGTTACTGTGCCCGTAAGTCTGTTTGCTCAAAGCGATTTCCAGGTTATCCAGCCTAAGGACTTGTTTTACAATATAGCGCTGCAAAAAGAAAAGGACGGCTCTTATACGGCATTACTGCTCAGATGCACCCATGCTGATAATCAACTGGTGCCAACTGGTAACGGTTTTAAATGTAACCTGCATGGCAGTGCCTTTAACAAAGAGGGCCAGGTTACCCAGGGCCCGGCAGAACATTCACTCAAAAAATATCAAACAGAAGTTATATCAAATCAAATCATTATCCATTTAAGTTAAATACTATGAAAGGCAGAATAATTACTATGCTATGTGTTGCAGGGCTCGTGATAGGCGGTTGTTCAAAAGACAACACCCCGGGTAAACAGGACAACACGAACACCCAGGCTACATTAGAGCAGAATGTTTTAACAGATTTTGCAGCCGTACTGGCTAACCCTAACTACCAGGATATACAGGCAAAAGCTTTGATAATGAACAACGCCATTATCGCTTTCAATGCTAACTCTACTGACGATAATTTACTGGCTGTGCGTAATGCCTGGAAAGATACCCGCGCTGCATGGGAATCATGTGAAGGTTTCCTGTTCGGCCCGGTTGAAGATTTTAGTTATGACCCTACCATGGACGACTGGCCGGTAAACAAAGCCGACCTAGACGCGCTTATCGCCAGTAATAATCCTTTGCAGGTTTCGGACGTTGATGCATTGGAAACCACATTAAAAGGCTTTCACGCTATTGAATATATCGCATTTGGTGTAGGCAGCACTCAAAAGGCAGCCAATATTACTGCACGTGATAAACTATATTTAGGCTCGTTAGGTCAAAGCCTTTACAATACCACCACCCAATTGCGTAACAGTTGGGACCCTTCAAAAGATAGCAATTTTACTACACAGGTAATAACCGCAGGCAAAGGCAGCGCACGTTATAAAACAAGGCAGGATGTGTTTAAAGCGCTGGTTGGCTCAATGGCGGATATTTGCAACGAGGTGGCTAACGAGAAAATGCAAACCCCTTTAACCAAAAAAGATTCCACCCAGGACGAATCACAATTCTCTCACAATTCAGTAACCGACTTTAAAAACAACATCACCGGGGTATTAAACGCTTATAAATGCCAGTACGGCGGTAAATCAGGTCACAGCCTGAGCGAATTGGTGGCTTCAAAAAATGCTTCACTGGATAGTAAGATACAGGCACAGATCAATACGGCTATTGCTTCGTTTGGCGGCATCACAACAACTTACGAAAAAGCAATTTATACCCAAACCAACCAGATAAGAACTGTACAGACGGCTATCAATACTTTAAAAGCAACTATTGAAGGGGACCTGGACAACTTTATTGAGGTGAATATTAAAGACTAAAGGAAGATCTGCAAAGGTGAAGAAATTAAAAGTAATAGGTTTATTAACGTTGTTTGTATTGGTGCTTGTAAAGTGTCAGAAATCATCTGTATTCCCGGCTGACCAGTATGACGACCGGCTTTCGGGTGGTGATGCAACGGTATTTGATGCTACATCCAAAGCCTTTGGAAATGAGTACGGGAACATGAGCACTTATGATCAATATATTCATGAGGCTGGCGACCTGGTATTCAGCCAGACTTTTGTTACCGCTCCGGCACCTATACATAGTGGTTTAGGACCTATTTTTAACAATACGTCCTGCGCCTCATGCCATCACAATGATGGCATAGGCTTGCCGACAGCAGGTGAGGCACAATCGTCATTGTTAATGCGTATCAGTTTGCCGGGAACCGATGCCACCGGTGGTCCGGTTGCCGTGCCCGGCTATGGCTTGCAGGTACAGGATAAGGCTGCTTTTGGTAAAGTGCCTGAAGCGAAGGTCAGTATCACTTATAAGTATCAAACCTATTCTTTTGATGATGGCGAGTCCTATGAGCTACGTGCGCCAACCTATGCTTTAACAAATCTCTATACCCCGATATCCGGCAGCTACCTGCTTTCACCCCGTCTGGCCCCGCCAATGATCGGGCTGGGTTTACTGGAAGCAATACCTGAAAAGGAAATTGTAGCCAATGCAGATCCTAATGATGCCAATGGCGATGGTATAAAAGGCCGTGCCAATTATGTGTATGATGTTACAACTAAGTCTGTGCAATTGGGTCGTTTTGGCTGGAAGGCAAATACCGCATCGATACTGACACAAGTAGTAACGGCATTAAACCAGGACATGGGCTTAACCAGCAAAATACTCCCGGTGGAAAGTAGTTTCGGACAAAGCCAGTACGATAAATTACAGGACGACCCGGAATTGCCCGACACGATTGTAAATTCGGTTAAATTTTACGCGCAGACACTGGCTGTACCTGCACGTAGGAATACAACAGATCCGACTATAAAAAGAGGAGAACAGTTATTTATCCTGGCCAAATGTGCCAGTTGTCATAAACAGACCTTAACTACAGGCGTAAACGTGGCTTTCCCTGCCTTGTCTAACCAGGTGATACATCCTTATACGGATATGCTGGTGCATAATATGGGTGTGGGGCTTGCTGATAACCGCCCCGATTTTAAGGCCGGAGGGCAGGACTGGCGGACCGCACCACTTTGGGGGCTGGGTTTGTATGAAACCGTAAACAATCCGGGCTACTACCTGCATGATGGCAGGGCGCGTACCTTGGTTGAAGCTATTATGTGGCATGGGGGCGAAGCTGCAGCATCTCAAAGTTACTTTTCAAAACTTCCCAAAGCTGACAGGGATGCGATGCTGAAGTTTTTAGGCTCGCTTTAGAGATTAGAACACGATTAAATTAAAGGCAAAAAATACTCCTTTCATTAATAATTCATAATAATTACCTTTATTAGTGGTGTAAAACTAATAAAGGTAATTATTGCTAAATGCGTCTTCTCAGGCTCCTGCTTTTACTGTTTCTTTTACCCTTATCAGCCTGGTCACAAATTACTATCTCGGGTAAGGTTACTACCTCGGTATCGCATGAAGGTATTGGCAAGGTGAGTGTTTTTCTAAGCAATTCATCCTACGGAACTGAAACACAGGAAGATGGTTCTTTTCGATTGGTTGGTGTTAAACCTGGCCAGTATGAGCTGGTCGCATCTTCTGTAGGGTTCAGTAATTTTACACAAACCATCCTGGTTGGTAAAGACCCCATCAGTATCGACATCCCGCTTTTGCCAAAAGTAAACCAGCTCCGCGGCGTAGTGATCACCACCAATGCCGATTGGAAAAAGAATTATGAAGCATTCAGAAAGGCATTCATCGGCACCTCTGAAAATGCGAAGAGTTGTGTGGTGATGAATCCGCATGTAGTAAGCATTGTCAATCACGGGCGTACACATATTTTGGAAGCCTGGTCTAACGATTTTTTGGTAATGGAAAACAGGGCCCTGGGTTACAGGGTAAAATTCCTGATCGATACTTTCTCCAACAATGGCATTACCGACATTATATCATGGCAGGGAAAGGCAGTTTTTGAAGAATTACCCGGCAGTGCCGAACAAAAAAAGGTCTGGAAATTGAAACGCCAGGAAACTTATTATGGCTCCTCGCGCGATTTTTATCATGCATTATATACGGATAAACTGAACGAGGAGGGGTTTATTATTAAACGGCTGCACAGGGAGCTTAACCCTGAGCGTCCGCAGGAAGGTTTGATCATGCAAAAGCTGCGGTTTTTTAATGACGGACGTCACCGTGACTCGCTGAATTACTGGATAGGGAAACAGAACCTGTCCAAATACTATCACGAGTCGCTAAGCCCGATGCCGGTACAGCCCTACCAGATATTTTCAAAGACAGATAGGCCGGGTTTGTTCATTATCAGTTTTAACGAATGCCTTTATGTGATTTACACCAAAAGGAGGGAGGAAACAGATTTTAAAGACCTGTACCGTCCGCTGGATATGCCAAATTACGAAACAAGCGTACTCACCTTGTTTGAACCTTATGCAGTATTTGACATGAACGGCGTGGTATTTAACGGCGCCCCGCTTAACGAAGGCACCTGGTCAAAAGCTAAACTGGCAGAGCTGCTTCCTTATGATTACTCACCTGATCAGGATAAATAAGCTGAAAGCTTAAAGACCAAAGCTGAAAGCAAAAAAAATAAAAAGCTTTCTTCTTTTTGCTTTCAGCTTTTAGCTTAACAACGTACCTTTACCGGCACAAATCGATATGAAATTTATTTATCAAACGTGGTGGAAAGTATTGGCCGTTCTATTGATCCTGTCGACACTTACCACGGGCTTGCTTTTTAAGGTTCCGAAACTCCCTATCCTGCACGAAACCATACGTAACTTATATTTCCACGTACCCATGTGGATGGGAATGTTATCTGTATTGGTGATCTCTGTTTTTTACAGCATAAGATACCTGAATACCGGTAAGGAAGAATATGACCTGGCATCAGTAGAATGTGTAAACACCGGTCTGCTCTTTTACAGCCTCGGTTTAATTACCGGCATGCTTTGGGCCAGGTATACCTGGGGACAGTACTGGAGCGGCGATCCTAAACAGAACAGTGCTGCCATTGCCTTTTTATTGTATTGTGCATACCTGGTATTGCGCAACTCAATAGACGAGGAACAGAAACGCGCCAAAATTTCAGCCATCTACAACATTTTTGCCTTCCCGGTAATGGTAGTGCTGATATTTGTATTACCACGCCTGACAGACTCATTGCACCCCGGCAGCGGCGGTAATCCTGCTTTTGGAAAATATGACCTGGATAACGGGATGAAGATCGCATTTTACCCGGCCATGCTGGGATGGAGCTTACTAGCGGTTTGGATAGCAACTATTCGGTACCGTATCCGTTTAATAGAATATAAAAGAAATAGTATATAGCCCCTCCCAAACCCTCCCCTGTAGGGAGGGCTTAAAAGTCTCCCCTGCCGGGTGAGATTTAGATGGGGCTGAGACTTTAAAACATATTTACCTGATGAAAAAACTGTTGATCTTTTTATGCCTGGCATTTTGTAGTGTTGCTGCTTTTGCGCAGCAGGCTAACGATGTAGAGATGGCAGATCCCATGCGTAGTTCCGGCAAAATATATGTCGTAATAGCAACGATATCCATTATTTTTATTGGTTTGGCCATTTATCTGTTCGCAATGGACAGAAGATTAAAAAAAATCGAAAAGGGAAATTAGTTCAAAAAATAAACCTATGTTGTTTAAACATAGATTTCAACGTTCTCATGCTGAGTGTACCTGAAACACTAAGAAGTTTAAATTTGCAATATTGATAAATTTTGTGCCAAATTTGTGCACTTTTTTAAGGATATAATAATTATTCAATTCTAAATTATGGCAAATAATAATCCGCTCGCTGAAATGGAAACCCATTTTTTTGGCGACGTATGTAAGAATTTTAATTACGCAGCACAATTTACCAAACATGATACAGGTTTGCTGGACCAGATAAAATCATGTAACAGTGTTTATCGTTTCCGCTTCCCTATCCGTAAGGGAAATGGCTTCGAAGTGATAGATGCCTGGAGGGTGGAACATTCACAGCACCAGTCGCCAACCAAGGGCGGTATCCGCTACAGCGAAATGGTGAACGAGGACGAAGTGATGGCGCTTGCAGCCCTGATGACCTACAAATGCGCCATTGTGAACGTTCCATTTGGAGGTGCAAAGGGTGGCATCAGGATCAACCCTAAAAACTATACCGTACAGGAACTGGAGAACATCACCCGTCGTTACACGGTAGAACTGATCAAGAAAAACTTTATCGGCCCCAGCATTGACGTACCTGCACCGGATTACGGTTCAGGCGAGCGCGAAATGAGCTGGATAGCTGACACTTACGCTACCATGAACCCCGGTCAGTTGGATGCAATGGGAGCTGTAACAGGCAAACCGATCGCGCTGCACGGTATCCAGGGTCGCCGCGAGGCAACAGGTAGAGGTGTGGCTATTGCCATCCGCGAATGTGTAGGCGTAGCTGAAGATATGAAAAGGGTAGGCCTGCAAACCGGCATATCAGGCAAAAGAGTGATTATACAGGGATTGGGTAACGTGGGTTATCATTCTGCCAAGTTCCTGGCCGAGTTTGGCGCTACCATTGTTGGCCTGTGCGAATTTGAAGGCGCTATTTACAATGCTGATGGTTTAGATGTGGAAGCTGTATTTCAGCATCGCAAGGCTACCGGCTCTATATTAGGCTATGCCGGTGCGAAAAAAGAGTTTAAAAATTCAATGGAGGGTTTGGAGCAGCCATGCGATATCTTGGTGCCGGCCGCTTTGGAAAACCAGATCACCGCAGAAAATGCACATAGGATACAGGCAAAAGTAATTGCTGAAGGTGCTAACGGACCAACATCGCCAGAAGCAGAAACCATCATCTATGCAAACGGTGGTATCATCATCCCGGATATGTATGCCAATGCCGGCGGTGTAACCGTTTCGTATTTTGAGTGGCTCAAAAACTTGTCGCATGTAGCCTTCGGCCGTATGAACAGGCGCTTTGAAGAAACTGCCAATACCAATTTGGTGAACATGGTAGAAGGGATAACCGGCGTGGCTTTAACTCCGATGCAACGTTCAACCATTGTAAAAGGTGCATCAGAACTGGAACTGGTAAACTCAGGACTGGAAGATACTATGATCCGTTCCTACCACGAGATAAGAGAAACCTACAAGAACACCGAAAAGATAGATACCCTGCGCACAGCTGCATTTGTTGGCGCTATCAATAAAATTGCAGTATCATACCAGACATTGGGTGTTTGGCCGTGATTTTTTGATTTCGGATTTCGGATTTACGATTTCGGATTTATTTTTTTGAACCCGTTTGCACTGTGCATACGGGTTTTCCTTTTTAAATTCGAAATTGAAAATCCGAAATCCGATATTAGAATGGTTCTAAATAAGATTAATGTCTTGTAATAAACATTATTAGTTATACGTTTTGTATTTTTGCATTTCGGAATACAGAAGTAAATACCACTGATGAAGAAAAGTTCAATTTTAGGTTTGGTTACTATAGCAATTGCTATTGCTGTAATAATTAGCCTGTATGCCAGCACCAGCACTTACGGAACATTTAACGATGCCAAAAACACCAACGGTCAGTTGCATGTAATAGGCTCCCTGGACAAACAAAAGGAATTGTATTACGATGCTGCCAAGGATGCCAATTATTTCTCCTTTTTTATGAAGGATAAGAAAGGTGAGGAATGCAAAGTTGTTTTTGCCGGTACCAAGCCACAGGATTTTGAACGCTCAGAACAAATAGTGCTGGTAGGCGAAATGAAAGGAAACGAATTCCATGCATCGCATATACAAATGAAATGCCCTTCTAAATATGTACAGGATAAGGTTGATGTTACAGAGGTGAGCGCTAAAAAAGCCAATATATAATTTTAATGGATACAGCTTATAAAGGCGAACACCTTTTACCGGGGCATTTAGGTCAGATCTTCGTAGTCATTTCTTTCGGTGCAGCACTGTTGTCTGCCATCAGTTATTATTTCGCTACCACCAATACCAATAAGCTCGATAAGTCGTGGCTGAAAATGGGGCGCATTGCCTTTTATCTCAATAGCGTTTCTATTCTGGGTATCGGCTCTTGTCTTTTCTACGTTATTTACAATCATTATTTTGAATACCATTATGCCTGGGCTTATACCTCGAGGGATCTGCCGGTATATTATATCGTGTCCGGTTTCTGGAACGGGCAGGAGGGCGGTTTCCTGCTCTGGATGTTCTGGCAGGCGGTGTTAGGCAATATCCTCATACGCCGCGCCAAATCATGGGAAGAACCTGTGATGACGATTGTGGGATTATCACAGGTAGTGCTTGCCTCAATGGTTTTAGGTATCGAGATTTTCGGATCACATATTGGCAGCTCACCATTTTTATTATTACGGAATGCTGTTGAAGGACCGATCTTCTCCAGCCCCGACTACCTGAGCTTTATAAAGGACGGGCAGGGCATGAACCCCCTGCTGCAAAATTACTGGATGGTAATCCATCCGCCGACATTATTCTTAGGCTTAGCTGCTGTAGTTGTTCCTTTTGCTTACGCAATAGCGGGCCTGTGGCAAAAACGCTATACGGATTGGATAAAGCCCGCTATATCCTATTCTTTGTTCGGTGCAATGGTTTTGGGCGTAGGGGTGATAATGGGTTCCCTTTGGGCTTATGAGACACTTAACTTTGGCGGCTTCTGGGCTTGGGACCCGGTAGAGAACGCCTCTATCTTCCCCTGGCTTACGTTGGTTGCCGGGTTGCATGTGCTTATCGTTTTCAAAAATACGGGTCATTCCTATATCACGGCAACCATACTGATTTTGTTGAGTTTTGTAATGGTGCTGTACGAGTCGTTCCTTGCGCGCAGCGGTGTGCTGGGGGATGCTTCTGTTCATGCGTTTACAGACCTGGGGATGTTCTGGCAACTGGTTATCTACATCATTATATTCCTGGCTATATCCGTGTATTTTTTAATTGTACGCTGGAAGGAACTCCCTGTTACCAAAAAAGATGAGGATACCTATTCGCGCGAATTCTGGATGTTTGTAGGCGCTATCTTTCTGTGCCTGTCCTGCTTCCACCTGGTATTGGTGACATCTATCCCGGTATGGAACAAGATGTTCGGCACCAAACTGGCGCCACCCGCAGAGTTGGTGACCCATTACAACGTGATACAAGGCTCATTCGCTGTGATCATCGCTTTATTAACAGGATTTACCCAGTTTTTAAAATATAAGAAAACAGATATCACCCGGTTTTTCATCACCACACTGCTTTACCTTTTTGTTGCAGCTTTGATTACAGCCGTTGTGGTTTATGCATCCGGTGTGTATAAGCTTCGTTTTGTATTTGTACTGGTCATGCTGACAGCCCTTTATTCCATTTTGGTGAATGGAAAGGTGCTATCAGATGCATTTAAAGGTAAATTTAAACTGGCAGGTTCGGCAGTTGCCCATATAGGTTTTGCCCTGATGCTGGTGGGGGCCTTAATTGCAGCAGGCACCCGCAAAGTAATTTCAACAAATGATAAAGGCATTGATATCGCTGGCTTTAATAAAGCCGGTAATGAGCGCGAAAATATCATGATCTATAAAAATGAACCGGTCAAGATGGGTGATTATACAGTAACCTATTTAGGCGATTCATTGGCAACGCCCAATCATTATTACAAGGTAAACTACAAACGTTTTGACAATAGCGGTAAACTTGTAGAGGATTTTATATTGAAACCAAATGCACAGATCAATCCGCAAATGGGGATCACGCCTTCGCCTTCAACTAAGCACTACCTGTTCCACGATCTGTATACCAATGTAACTGCATTACCTGTACTAAAGGATAAACCCGGTAACGAAGTCGAGGATGCCGCCCATGGTGCTGCAGATGATGATAAAAACTATGATGCTCCCATTGCGCATGAAGTGGCGCAGGGAGATACCATCCGTTTCAGGGAAGGCTATATGGTTCTGAAAGGTTTAAATAAGGATGTAAACGTACAGGATATACCGCTTGGCAAAGGCGATATAGCAATAGGCGCTAAACTGGAAATATTTTCGCACGATAAAACCTATGAAGCCGAGCCGGTATTCATGATCAAAAAGAACAGTGTTTTCGATTTTGCGCGTAAGGTGGATGATGCGGGTTTAAAGCTGCGTTTCTCAAAAGTACTGCCTGATAAAGGCAAGGTAGAGATCATGGTTTACCAGCAGCCGGAGAACAAAAAGCCATGGATCGTAATGAGTGCCCTGGATTTTCCTTATATCAACTTCCTTTGGTCGGGTACGGTTATTATGGTGATCGGTTTCCTGATGTCGATATTCAGGAGAAACAAGGAGTTGAAGACGGTTTAAAAATGGATTTTGATAATCTCCGACTGGATATCTCCGAGAACGGTTTCGCTGTTGTTGAGGATGTTTATTCAGCGGAAGAATTAAATGAGATAATCAGGACGATAGAAGAAATCGATCAATCCAAACCAACGTTTCGTAAAACAAATGATCTTTTTGCGATCAGACAATTTTTAAGGGAAATCCCTCAAGCAAAATCAATTATATTTAACAGTCAATTAAATACAGTTATCAATAATCTGTTTGGTAAGGGTTATTTTGTTGTAAAATCAATTTATTTTGATAAGCCTGAACGATCAAACTGGTTTGTTGCATGGCACCAGGATCTGACTATATCAGTTGATAGTAAGCAGGACTTAGAGGGCTACAGTTCGTGGACAGTCAAACAAAACCAGTATGCTGTTCAACCGCCTATCGATATCCTGGAAGACAATTTTACTATACGAATTCATCTGGATAATATTAACGTTGACAATGGTGCATTAAAAGTAATTCCAGGTTCACATTTAAAAAAGATTTATCGTCCTGAAAATGTTACATGGGCAAACGAAAATCCAACAACGTGTGCAGTTGGAAAGGGTAGTATAATGATTATGCGGCCATTACTAATGCACGCATCCGAGCGGACAACAAATAATGAAAGAAGAAGGGTGATCCATATTGAATTTAGTCGCGCAAAATTGCCGGAAAAATTAAACTGGTCCGAATTAGAAACTTTGTAAGTTTGATTAATCATGCGCATCACCATCATCGGTTCGGGCAATGTAGCTACACATCTGGCAGCGGCTTTTAAAAATGCCGGGCATGCTTTGATACAAATATATAGCCGCGACCTGCAAAATGCTTCCCTGTTAGCTTACCATGTTAAGGCCGAAGCTATTGATGATCTGGCGCAAATCAACCCTGAAACCGACCTGTTTATAATTGTTGTAAAGGATGATGCTATTGCCACCGTTGCACCGGCACTGTCAAAATATAATAAATTGATCGTCCATACTTCGGGAGCAACTAGTCTGCAGGTTCTGTTGGATCATACACAGCAAGCTGGTGTTTTTTATCCTTTGCAAACCTTCAGTAAAACCAGAGAGGTGAATTTTAATACTGTGCCGCTTTGTATTGAAGGGGCAAATGATCAAATTGCTTCACAGCTGAATGAGCTGGCATATACCATTACCCAAAATGTTTACCGCATCAGTTCGGCAGAGCGTAAAACTTTACACCTCGCGGCGGTTTTTGCTAATAACTTCCCCAATTACTTATATACCATAGCGCAGCAACTTTTGGCTGAACAACGTTTGCCATTTGACCTGCTGCGACCGTTAATATTGGAAACAGCCGAAAAGGTTCAAACGCATTTACCGGGCAACGTACAAACTGGCCCCGCTGTCCGTAACGACGAAAAAACAATGGACTCGCACCTGCAGCAATTAACCGAAAAGCCTGAATTACAGGCATTGTACAAACTGTTAAGTCAGGGTATTATCAAAATGGATAATACACGTTAAGGGCGTAGCTAAATTTTGTTACTTTTGCCACAAATGAATATTTTTAAAGTTAAGATCAGCTTTGAGGAGAAGGGGCACGAACCGGTTGAGCTGCCCATTGCCGAAGGCGAATCTGTATTGGATGTTTGCCTTGAGAACGGCATCGAACTGCAGCATAACTGCGGCGGTGTATGCGGATGCAGTACCTGCCATATTTATGTGAACAAAGGGATGGACAATATCCAGGAGATATCAGATAAGGAAGAGGATTTTATCGACCGTGCGGTTAACCCGCGCATTACTTCGAGGCTGGGTTGCCAATGCGTGATCATCGACGGAGATATTGAAGTTACCTTACCAGATCAGTCCGGGTTTATGGGGCATTAAGTTGTACGTATGACGTGGTACGTTGTACGTTAACTCATTCAAAATATAAAAACTTAAAACGTATAACGTAATACGTAAAACCAATACAATGACCGACAATAAATTTGCCCTGCCCATTAAATGGAACGATTATGAAGATATCGCCATTGAGCTTTATGAAAAGTTTGGTGACGATTTTGACGAATCGAAAATATACCGTATCCGTTTTACAGAGCTGCTGGAATGGGTGCTGAGCTTGCCGAATTTCACAGGTAAGCGCGAAGAATCAAACGAAGGCCATCTCGAACAAATACAGTCTGCCTGGGTTTATGAATGGCGGGATAATCAGTAGTCAGTTGGCAGTTTTTAGTTTGCAGTAGCAGCGATAAAAACTGAAACAACTATTTTAAACCGGCTAAAATTTAACTGCAAACTGCTTACTCACAACTGCCAACTGAACAAAAATGGAATCATTCCTGCATAAATTAAAAGATATTACCACTTTCATTTTTGATGTGGATGGCGTGCTGACCGATGGTTCTGTTTACGTAATGGAAAACGGGGAACAAGCGCGGCAGTTCAATATCAAGGATGGATATGCTATCCAGCTGGCAGTTAAGTGCGGGTATAATATCTGTGCTATATCTGGCAGCCGGTCAAAAATAGCCATTCACCGTTTGAACAGCCTGGGGGTAAATGATGTGTATGTTGGTGCCAATACCAAGTCGGAGAATTTCAGGATGTATCTTGAAAGAAAGCATGTTGGTCCTGCCAGTGTATTATTTATGGGTGATGACATTCCAGATCTTGAAGTTATGAAATCAGCCGGTTTAGCCGTATGTCCCTCAGATGCAGCAGAAGAGATAAAAGCAATCAGCGCTTATATTTCGCCATTTAAGGGTGGCGCTGGAGCTGTACGCGATGTGATCGAAAAAGTGCTAAAAGTACAGGGCAAATGGATGAGCGAGCAGGCGTATAGCTGGTAGTTTAATTGACGAGTTTAGATTTACGAATTACGATTTTTAGCCTTGAAACAATTACCTAAGATCATTCTCGCTTCCAAATCGCCGCGCAGGCAGGAGCTGCTGCGTTTAATGGATGTAGATTTCCGTATCGTGTTGAAAGACGTGGATGAGTCCTATCCCGAGAATCTCAGCCCGACTGAAATTGCAGTTTACATCGCTGAAAAAAAAGCCAAAGCATTTGATGAATCGATTAACGATGAGATCGTACTGACAGCGGATACCATCGTTAGCATAGATGGCCATATTTTAGGTAAGCCGGAAAACACCGAACATGCCGCCGAAATGCTGCAAATGCTTTCAGGTAAGGTACATAAAGTGGTTACAGGGGTATGCCTGTTGTATCAGCACAAATACAACCTGTTTCATGATGTTTCGGAGGTATTCTTTCGTAAGCTCAGCAGCGATGAGATCAACTTCTATGTAGAAAAATACCAGCCTTTGGATAAAGCTGGCGCTTATGGCATACAGGAATGGATCGGTCTGACAGGTATCGAAAGGATCAATGGTTCTTACACCAATGTAGTTGGTTTGCCTACTGAAAAATTGTACCAGCAATTGATCAGATTGGTTTAGGAAAACCGGGATTTGTCATTATTTTTATCAGCATAATGATAAACCCCTAATCAAAATGGAAGATCCGGAAGTACCCACCGAACATTTACACGAACACATTCACGAAGCAGCCCACGAAAACCATGATAAATGGTCGATGTTTGTGGCTATTTCAACCGCATTTATGGCTGCATTTGCGGCTTTAAGCAGTTTAATGGCCGGGCATCAATCCAACGAGGCGCTAATCACCCAAATTAAGGCGTCTGATCAATGGTCTTATTACAATGCCAAAGGCATCAAGGCGGAAGTGGCAGATGCTGTTAACCAGATCAATTTCTCAAAAGCTGCTGATACTACCAAAACTTCGGCGGCGAGAAAAGCCAAACTCAAAGAGGATCAGAAAAAAATACAGGAAAAAGCCGAAGAGCTGGAAAAGGAATCAGAAGCGCACCTGAATAAAGATATGATACTGGCCCGTGCGGTTACATTTTTCCAGATAGCGATATCCATTTCGGCTATATCGCTACTGTCCAAAAAGAAGCCGCTTTGGTATGTCAGCCTGGTATTATTTGCAGCGGGGATATTCCAGTTTATTGTGGGGCTGCTGTGAAAGCGGTTGGCGCAGGGCGGTTGGCGTGACTTTTTTACTCCAACCGCCTTGCACCTCGCGCGCTACTTAAACACAAACCCGTTATTTCCCCTGTTCACGTCAGGTAAGGCTGCATCAGGGTCGACGGTTACTTTGGATACCTCCTGTGTAGTAGGTACAGTAAAAGTGATCAGTTTATTTTGTAGCCAGGCTTCTACCGGCACCTGCATACGCTGCTTGCTGCCGTCTTTTAGTTTTACTTCTACTGTAAATGGCATGGCCATTGCCTCAAGGTTAACCACACTTACTTTTAAGCCTTCTTTCGGGTCGTTATTTACATATTCGGCACCAACCAGTTCCAGGTCGAGCTTAAGGTTATTGTAGAACCAACCTTTCCAGAACCACGACAGGTCCTCGCCGCCGCCATTATCCATCGCACGGAAAAAATCATCAGGCTGCGGATGTTTGTAGGCCCATTTGTGGATATAATTGCGGAAGGCATAATCAAACCTTTCAGGTCCTAATATCTGCTCGCGCATCAAAACCAAACCCAGGGCCGGTTTAAAATATTCTACCTGGTGACGGTATTTCTCGGGCACTGCATCAGCAGCGGTCATGATAGTTGGGGCATCCGGGTCGATAATTGTTGCAATGATCTCGTTAGCCGGGTTACCGCCGCCCGGAGCATATTCCCCATCACGCTTTTTGCCAAATTCTCCGTTATTAAAAGCTTCATGCGCGTATACATCGATAAACGTATTAAAGCCTTCGTCCATAAAGGCATAACGGCGCTCGTTTGATCCCACGATCATCGGGAACCAGTTGTGACCGATCTCATGCGCAGTCACCAAATATAAAACCTTACCGGTGTCAGCAACGCCGTCAAATACAATACCCGGGTATTCCATACCACCTGCGGTACCAGCCTCGTTCACCGCGACAGGGTAGGGATACGTAAACCATTTTTCCGAAAAATGTTCCATCGATTTTTTCAGGTATTCGGTTGACCGGCCCCAGGCCTTTTCGCCTGCACTTTCAACAGGATATACAGACATAGCCAGCGATTTCTTGCCGCCTGGCAGGTTAACCCGTGCTGCATCCCATACATAAGCCCTGGATGCGCCAAAAGCCACATCGCGGGTGTTGTTCATTTTAAAATGCCAGGTAAGTGTGCCCTGGTGTACCGGGCGCGATGCCGCGCTGTTTACCTCGTTCACATCGCGTATCATTACGGTTTGGTCGCTGGTACGTGCCTTCGCCAACCTGCTGATCTGGGTTGAGGTTAATACCTGCGCAGGGTTTACCAACTCACCCGAACCGGCCACGATCATATCCCATGGTACTGTCACCTCGTAATCGATATCTCCATACTCAAGGTAAAACTCGCCTGCGCCTAAAAATGGCAGGGTATCCCAGCCCGAACTGTCATCATATACGCACATGCGGGGGAACCACTGTGCTATTTCGTATATCTTCCCGTTTTTAGTTTGGTTGTAGTCTGTCCTTCCGCCAAAAACAGCAGGGATAGTATACTTATAGGTGATCAACAGGCTTATTGTTCCTCCGTTAGGCTTTACTGTCTGGGGTAGCCTAACCTGCATCCGCGTATCGGTGATGATATAATTTACTTTTTGTTTTGCCTTGTCTGTAACGATAGATACTGACTCGATCTGGTAGCCATCGGTATGCTGATCGGTAGGAGGGAAAGATGTTGTCTGGAAGTTTGACCGGGCGTCTTTTTTATAAGTGTTTTGGTCCAGCTGCAGCCATAAATATTGCAAAGCATCCGGACTATTATTGATATAGGTAAGGCGTTCTGTTCCGCTAAGTATTTTGGTTGTAGTATCAATGCTGGCTTTCAGTTGATAATTCACCCGGTTTTGCCAGTATTTTGGCCCAGGTTCACCATTAGCCGCGTGCCTGTCATTACCTCTTTCGGGGTAAAACATTGGCGAAAAAAGATCGGCGGGGTTATAATTGGAGATCAGGGTATCAACAGTAGTTGGCCTCTGTTTTTTTTGAGCTTGAACGGTAAGGGCTAAAAGCAGGATAAGGCTTAGGGGTATAAGTTTTAGTTTCATAGTGATGCAACAATAAATTGCAATATACAAATGATGCTATAATTTTTTAATTTGATTTAGAAATGATACAAATCGTTCATCCGACCATCATTTCAGCCAGTACACCCTCTTTTAAAGAGTAGGTACAAAGCGAGACTTTGTGGATTGCGAGTTTTTGCATAATGTATCGCGTTATCAGTGAAGCCACCACGATCATATCAACACGTACAGGGATGATATAAGGGTTTCCTTCACGCTCAGTGTGGGTAGAAACGATCATTTTATCGGTGACGGTTAACAACTCTTGCTCATCAAAATTATAGGATTTGATTTGTTTAAGATCGAAGGTGTCCGTTCTTTCCGACTCGATCAGCTCGGCAAAGGTTTCAAACGCACCGGATGAGCCTATGATATTTTCGACAGGTGTTTCTTTAACTGCTTCAAAAAGATCAGTAAGCGTGTGTTCAAGGTAGAGATCAAGCGCTTCAATAGATGCGGGTGGAATAGGATCGGTATGATGAAATTTGTCCATCAGCCGTGCAGCGCCTATTTCAAAACTTTGTTTCCAAATCAACATTGAATGGTTCCCGATGATAAATTCCACACTGCCGCCACCAATATCAACGATCAATGAATTTTGGGTGGATAAAAGTCCGCTGGCTTTAACACCCTGGTAAATAAATGAGGCTTCCCTGTCGCCATTAATAATCTCGATCCCGATACCGGTCTCTGATTTTACCCGGTTGATAAACTCCTGTCCATTTGAAGCATTACGTAATGCAGAAGTCCCTATAGCTTTGATATGATGTACGTTATATTCTGAAATCAGCTTGCTGAAATCCTTCATGGTATTAACCCCGCGCTCAAAAGCAGCCGGTAAAATAATACCTTTGTTTATTCCGCCTTCACCGATCTTAACCGCAATATGCTGATGAACCAACTCCCGGAAGTTATGTATATCTCCTTCCGTAATAAGCAAATGAAAGGTATTGGTGCCGAGGTCCATCACGGCGAAATCCCCCTGTCCCCCTGAAGGGGGAGTTTTATTTAATTCCATATTTGTGCTAATCGAATATCGTTTCCCCTTTAGGGGGTTTGGGGACTTATTCTTTATAAAAGAACCATTTGGCCAGTTCCTTAAAGTTAGTTTTCTTGCCATACATTAAAATACCCACACGGTAGATACGGGCCGCTACATAGGTGGTGAATAGGAAACCAACTATCATTAAACTCATCGACAAGGCTAATTGCCAGTCTGGTACATGGAAGGGTACCCGCACCATCATTGCTACAGGGGCCGTAAATGGTATAATAGATAACCAAACTGCCAAAGTGCTATCAGGTGCCTGGAAAAGATAGGATACCGATAAAATATAGGTGAACAATAATGGTAATGTAATAGGGAACATAAACTGCTGGGTCTCCGTTTCACTATCGACTGCCGAACCAACTGCGGCGAATAAAGCGCTATACAATAAAAAGCCAGTAAGCCAATAAAAGCCAAAACACAATAGCTCATAGGTAGCGCTTGAGGCCATAGTCTGTATGAATTTCATTCTTCCGCTCATGTCATTTTGTCCAGCTATTTTACCAACAACATAGGATAGTATGATCCATAGTGTGAACTGTGTTAACCCTACCAATCCCACACCAATGATCTTACCTGCCATCAATTGAAATGGTTTCACCGACGAGACAATTATCTCGATAATGCGACTTGTTTTTTCTTCTATTACTCCGCGCATGACCTGAGCACCATAGATAAACAGTGACATATAAATGAGTATTGCGCCTGCAAAACTAAGCGCATAAGCCGAACCGATACTAGCGCTTTTATCACCCTCGGCTGTCATCTCTTCTGTTTTTATAACAATGTTGCTTTTTACTTTGTGTAATTGCGCCGTGTCGATCCCAAGTTTTACCATACTTTCGTTGGTGGAGATATCATTCATTTGCTGCTGTACTTCGTCCGAAAGTGAAAGAGTATTCTTTTTCTTTGCAAATAATTCCACGCTATCTTTATTATTGGCCGGAATCATTAAGGCGATATCTTCCTCGTCTAGTGATGCTTTTATTGAATTGATTGATTTATCGGGATATTGAAATTTTAAAGATTTACTATCCTTAAACTTCCCTTTAAATTGGTTGGTATTATCAATAACCTCAACGATATGCATCGTCTGGTCCTTATTTTTCGCTAAGTAGGATATAACTGCAAACATGGCACCAAAAAGTGCCGGTACCAATAATGTCATGACAACAAATGATTTTTTCCGTACGCGTGTAACGTATTCACGCTGTATGATCAATAATATTTTATTCATGGTCAGGCTGATTTTTGGTTTACTTTGTCAATAAAAATTTCGTTCATACTCGGAATCACTTCCTTCAGCATATTGATTTGGACTTTAGGGAGCAGGTATTGTAAAATATCATTTGAATTGCTGCCGCTATTAAGCTTAACCCTGATAGTGTGGCTGTTTTCTTCAACTGCTATCTCCTCCAGTATTTCGAAAGGCTGATTGGCGCCGGTATCAACTTTATTTCCAATGTATTCAACCAGGTAAGTGTCATTCTTGTAAGCATTTTTGATGGCTTTGATCCGGCCATCCAGTATTTTATGCGACAGGTTGATCAACGCGATTGAATCGCAAAGCTCTTCAACCGATTCCATGCGGTGGGTGGAGAACAGGATGGTGGCACCTTTTTTATTCATCGCCAGTATCTCGTCTTTAATTATTTCGGCATTCACCGGGTCAAAACCGCTGAAAGGTTCGTCCAGTATGATCAGGTCCGGCTCATGCAGCACTGTCGCCACAAACTGGGCCTTTTGCTGCATGCCTTTTGATAGTTCTTCGATCTTCTTTTTCCACCAGCTTTCCATATCCAGTTTCTTGAACCAGAATTTCAGGCGCGTAGTAGCCTCATCGCGGCTCAGGCCTTTTAACCTTGCCAGGTAGATCATCTGTTCGCCGATCTCCATTTTTTTATAGAGGCCGCGCTCTTCGGGCAGATAACCGATACGGTTGATGTGCGATTGGTTAAGGCGCTCGCCGTTAAAATAAACTTCACCTGAATCTGGTGCGGTAATTTGATTGATGATACGGATAAGTGAGGTTTTTCCGGCGCCATTCGGGCCTAAAAGGCCGAATATCTGCCCGCTTTCAACCTCTAAACTTACATCGCTCAGGGCTTTATGCCCGGCGTATTGCTTTTCGATGTGCCGAATGCTTAGCATAGGAAGATCAGTTATTTTTGTAATTGGATTATCCGGGATGGATTTTGTTACACGTGAAGATAGTCTGTTTTGTTTAGGATTGACAAACAAATCATTATAAAAATAATATTTATACCTTAGTTATACCATGAAATATCCTATCCTTTTATTTTGCCTTTACCTGCTATCTGTAAGCAGTATCTATGCACAAAAAAGTAACTCCAAACCTGTCAATATCATTTTCGACAGTGATATGGGGCCTGATTATGATGATGTGGGGGCAATAGCCATTTTACATGCACTGGCTGATAAAGGGGAGGCGAATATCCTGGCTACGGTGGCCAGTACCAAATACGAGGGTGTGGCCGGAGTTTTGAATGTATTCAATACTTACTTTGGTCGTCTCAATATTCCCGTCGGAGTGCCAAAAGGCAAAGCCCTGGAATTGCGCGACTTTCAGCACTGGACAGATACGCTGCTGGCTAAATATCCGCATAAATTAAAAGCCAATTCCGAAGCTGAAAATGCCGTACAGCTCTACCGGAAAATACTGTCTGCACAGCCCGATAAAAGCGTGACCATCGTAACAGTTGGTTTTTTAACTAATCTCTCAAACCTGTTAAATTCTGCTGCTGATCAATATTCCACACTCAGCGGCGGCGAGCTTGTGAAGAAAAAGGTAAAACTGCTGGTATGCATGGGTGGTAGGTTCCCATCCGGTTACGAGTTTAATGTGATGAAGGATGCTGCCGCCTCGCAAAATGTATATGAACATTGGAGCACTCCGGTTATTTTCAGCGGTTTTGAAATAGGGGATCACTTAAAAGCAGGTTTACCATTGATCCACAATAAAGCTATTCAGAATAGTCCGGTTAAAGATGTGTTCAGGATCTCAATTCCGCTGGCCAAAGAGGACTCCGCAGGCCGTAAAAGCTGGGACGAAACGGCAGTTATTGTAGCTATCAAAGGATATTCGCCATGGTATACTTTACACAAAGGCCGTATCAAAGTGGCGGATGACGGAAAAAATACCTGGGATGATAACGGGGAAGGACAAGCCTATTTGGTTGAACACTTATACCCCGGGAAAATGGAGAGCTTGATAAATGAGTTGATACAACATCAGCCTTTGGAGGCGAAACGGAAATAACAAAATTCTCAAAATATAATTGTCATGCTGAACGTAGTGAAGCATCTTCTTAGCCTTGCATATTTACGACCAGGCACTTGTAGAAGATCCTTCGTTATCACTCAGGATGACAAAGCGTTATGAAATTAAAAAGCCCAAAATTAATATGATTTCGGGCTTCTAATTATCTTCCGGACTTTTCCGACTTATACGGACTTCCGGACTAAGTTCTACTCAAAATATTCCTTCATTCGCTCAAAAAAGCTTTTCTCGTTTTTACCCGGACTTGGTTTGAAATTCGGTGACTCCTGCAGTTTTTCAAGCATCTCGCGTTCTTCGCGGCTTAGTGCTTTTGGTGTCCAAATGTTGACATGAACTAACTGATCACCTCGGTGATACGAGTTTACTTCTGGTACGCCTTTTGATTTCAGGCGTAATATTTTACCGCCCTGCGTTCCAGGGTCTATCTTGATCTTTACTTTACCGTCAATGGTAGGCACTTCAATGCTGGTACCTAATGCGGCATCAATAAAGCTCACATGCAGGTCATAGATCACATTGTTGCCGTCACGTTTTAGTGTCTCGTGCGGTATTTCTTCTATCAGGATGATCAGGTCGCCCGGTACACCGCCGCGAGGGGCAGCGTTACCTTTGCCGCTCATGCTCAGCTGCATACCTTCACTAACACCGGCAGGGATATTGATGCTGATGGTCTCTTCGCCACGCACCACCCCGTCGCCATGACAAACGGTACATTTTGAGGTAATGGTAGTACCTTCGCCATTACAGGTAGGGCAGGTACTGGTAGTTTGCATCTGGCCCAATATAGTGTTAGTTACCCTGCGCACTGCACCTTGTCCACCGCAGGTTTTACAGGTTTGTACGGATGAGCGGTCTTTTGCCCCGGTACCATCACAGGTTTTACATACCACCTGTTTGTTTACCTTGATCTTCTTTTCGGTGCCGTTGGCAATTTCTTCCAGTGTCAACCTTACTTTGATACGCAGATTGCTGCCGCGTGCTACACGCCTGCCGCCGCTTCCGCTTTGCCTGCCGCCACCAAAAAAGCCGTCAAACGGACTGCCGCCGCCGAATATATCGCCAAACTGGCTGAATATGTCTTCCATATTCATACCCCCGCCGCCATAACCGCCGCCGCTGGCAGATTGCGCATTGGCTGCATGACCAAACTGGTTATAACGCTGACGCTTTTCGGGATTGCTCAGCACTTCGTATGCTTCAGCCGCTTCTTTGAAGTTCTCTTCTGCCTGCTTGTCACCCTCGTTCTTATCGGGGTGATATTTGATAGCCATCTTACGATAGGCTTTCTTGATCTCGTCGGCATCGGCACCCTTCGAAACGCCTAAAACATCATAATAATCTCTTTTTGACATCTTTATATTTTTATTTCGAATTTCGAAATTTCGATTTCGGATTTGGTTTCATCTATATTTAAGAGAATCCGAAATTGGACATCCGAAATCCGAAATCAATTAATTAAGCTCCAACTATAACTTTCGCAAAGCGCGCTACCTTATCATTCAGGTAATAGCCTTTTTCCATCTCATCTACTACCTTGCCTTTCAGATCATCTGTAGGGGCGGGGATATTGGTAATGGCCTCATGTATCTCAGGATCAAATGCAGCACCAATAGATTGCATTTCGGTCAATCCCTTTTGAGAAAGGACATTTTTTAACTTATTCTGTATCAATACAACGCCCTCTTTTACGGCTGTCACATCGGTGGAGTTCTCCATAGAGCGGATGGCGCGGTCAAAATCATCAAGAACAGGCAGCAATGCTACAATAACGTCCTTGCCTTCTGATTTGCGTGCATCTTCGCGCTCTTTGGCAGTACGGCGACGGAAGTTATCAAACTCCGCATATAAACGCAAATACCTGTCATTAGCTACACCAAGCTCCTGTTTCAATAATTCTTCAGGTGTCGCTTCAGCTTCTGTTGCCGCATTTCCTTCGTCCATTACATCGTTCAGGTGCTCTTCGCCCTCTATATTCTCTTTCTTTTTTTTCTTTAACATATCACTAAAATTCATGATTCAATTCTGCAAATCAAGTATCCTGCCATTTGCATTTTCAGGACAGACTGTCAGAGCCATATAAGATTTATTGTAAATAATGACACATTGAGTTGCAGTAGCAGAAGCAGTGGCAGTTTCGATATGACACAGAAATATATAAGGCAACACTGCCACTGCCACTTTAACCTGCCACTTAAAACTAAGCTATCTGCACATCTTCCAATACCTTACCGTTTTCGCATTTGATGATGCGGGATGGGAAAGTGCGGATGATATGATAGTCGTGGGTGGCTATCAGGATGGCAGTGCCGGATTGGCTGATCTGCTTTAGTAACAATACAATTTCTTCGGAAGTATCAGGGTCGAGGTTGCCGGTAGGCTCATCGGCCAGTATGATCTCAGGGTCATTGATGAGCGCACGGGCTATTACCACGCGCTGCTGTTCGCCACCTGAAAGTTCATGCGGCATTTTTTTTAATTTGGAACGCAGGCCTACTTTCTCTAGTACATCCAGTGTACGGTCGGCTATCAGTTTTTTGTCCGTCCAGCCGGTGGCCTGCATCACAAAACGCAGGTTATCTTCAACAGAACGGTCGGTCAGTAATTGAAAATCCTGGAAAACAATGCCCAGCTTTCTTCGCAAAAATGGTACATCTGAACTGCTGATCTTTTTCAGGTCATATCCGCAAGCATAGCCATCACCTGCCGAAAGGTTCAGATCACCATAAATAACTTTTAGCAAGCTGCTTTTACCCGAACCTGTCTGGCCGATAAGCCATACAAAATCGCCATTGTCAACATGCAGGTTTACATTGGATAATACCAGGTGCTTTTGCTGAAAAATATCAACGTTGTTAAGCTTTATAATTGAGTTTCCGGTCATTTTTATAATTCTAATTTTAAGATCTGTCCAAAAGGCAGGTCTTTAACAATATTCATGATATAGTCCGTTTTGGCACCAAGCCCCACCTTATCCAGCGATTTATCCGGTCTGTCGACCCTGAAATAAGCCAGCAGCGTAAACTGATCATCACGCAACTGCACATAATCAGGGATTTTGGCTACGCCTTTAACTTTTATAATATACATTGTTAGCTGAAAGCAGAAAGCATAAGGCTTAAAGCTTTTATCTCTATACGGCTCTTAGCTTTGGTCTTTTTGCTTTCGGCTTTAAGCTTCCTCCAAAGGTATCGTTTATTTAAAGCTTTGTCAAGAAATCCATCGTATCAATACCATCCGCGTAATCCCATAAAGCTGGCTGCTGACTTTGGCCGAAATCAACTACCTGGTTGCTTACGTTTAATGCGGCTGTGCTCACAATACATTGTAGGCTTTCGCTTTCTCGTGATAGTAATGCCTCCACCGCTTTTATATCTTCATAAGATTCATAAAAAACCATGGCCAGCGGCGATACCATGCGTTCATCTTCCTTAACCAATAAAAACCCATTATCCAGGTGCTTATCCCGGTTTACCAAATATATCGACTTATTATAGTCGTAATTATTATTGTACTTGTGATGGGTGATGATGGAATGATACGATTCTATCGCCTCAAAAAATGGTACAAAATCATAATCTTTTGGCACCAGTAATTTGGATAAGCAGAATTCCTGACTTTGGACGTGCCCTACGGCCTGACCAAGTGCGAGATCCGTATCGACAACGACAAGTTCCCGCAGGACGATCATTGGTTCTTCAGCGTGGAACGTGCGGATCCGAAACCGGCGCTGGTTATCCATTCGCCCAACG
>JBEHXM010000080.1:0-24813 GCA_048498695.1 Bacteroidota bacterium | reverse complement strand
CAGGCCCGCGGACAGCTGGCTGGCGCCCTCTTAGACGCGGGCCTGGACAAGGCTGCCCGAGGGTCGCGTGATTTGGCGAGCGGTCAAGACCAACTCGACGCCGGGGTGCAGCGGGCCTCCAAGGGTCTCAAGCAGCTGGGCGACGGCATCAAGCTCATGAACTCGAAGCTGCCGGCCCAAGCCGATCTGGACCGGCTTGATAAGGGCGCCGGGACCTTGGCCGCGAAGACCGGCGAGCTGGCCCAGGGCCTCAAGCGGCTGGATGCACCTAACACTTTGCGGATAGCAATCTCTTTGGTGCGCTGTTCGGCTACGTAAGCTGCCAGACCAAACAATCCCAGGCAGGATACAAAAATGGCGAGGCCTGCAAAAATACCCGCCAGCTTACCGACAAGGGTCTCCAGGTTGAATTTATGATCGTAAGCTTCATTAGTAAACTCATAAGCAAAAGGATAAGCAGGATTATATTTATTAAATAACCTGCCGATCTTTTCTATAGCCGTATGTGGGTTAACGCCCGGTGCCAAACGATAAATCACCTGTGTGCCAAATTTGCCATGGGTAAAGATCAAAGGCTCGACGGGGGTAAACGGCGATTCCATCAGTGCATCCTTTACCACTCCTATAATCCGGCCAGGGTTGCCACTATAGGTAATCATTTGGTTAATAGGATCTTTTAGCCCCATTCGTTTAACTGCTGCTTCATTAACAATAATATTATTAGCATCGACATTTAAGTCAGCTGCAAAATTACTTCCGGAAATTAGCTTCATGCCAACAGTCTTAAAATAAGTGTCGTCAGTAATTATTGCCCCTGTATTAATTGCCTGTTCACCTGCTACTTGTCCGGGCCAGCTTCCAATATCGGTATGCCAGCCGACATTGGTAACGGGACTCGATGCTTTGGTAACGCTCTCCACCATACCTGACGCTAAAAGGTCATTTTTAAGCACATCATAATGATCGGCCAGGTCCTGGGTCATGAAGGTCGATACCAGTCTATCAATGCTATATCCTGTGGGGCGGTCTTTGGCATATTGTATTTGCTGGTAAATAATCACTGTACTAATGATAAAAGCCACCGAGCAGCTAAACTGAAGCACTACCAATATTTTCCGGGGTAACGCAGCTGCCTTGCCTAACTGAACACTTCCTTTTAGTACTTTTACCGGATTGAACGAAGAAAGATAAAACGCAGGCCTGCTTCCTGCCAATAAACCGGTGAAGAGCACATAACCGATCATAATACACCAGAAGACAGGATTACTAACAGGAATTTGTACCAGGCTGCCAGTAAGCGTATTAAACCCAGGGAGGGTTAACTGCACAAAAGCAAGCGATAATAAAAACGAAAGAAAAGCTATTAATACGGACTCTGTCAGAAATTGAAAAACCAGGTCGCGGCGCTGAGAGCCGATCGCCTTGCGAACTCCCACTTCGCGCGCACGTTTTTCGGAACGGGCTGTGGAAAGGTTTACGAAATTGATACATGCGATCAATAACACCAGCGCACCAATAATACCGAACATCCTTACATAGTCAATAAGACCTCCCGCAGCTTTACCGTTTTTAAAATCAGAATGCAGATGCCAGTCTTTTAAAGGGTAGAGAAACACCTCCGGCTTAAAAGCACGGACGTTGGGGTTATTTTGATAGACAAGGTTTTTGATCTTAGCGGCAACTTGTGCATTACTGACACCGGGCTGTAACCCCACAAAAATTTCGAACGAGGAATTATCCCATTGATTGCGGGCATTTTTCACCCAGTCTGCAGTCTTCTCTGCATAGCTGAAGGGCATCAGGAAATGGAATTGCAAGGATGAGTTAGCCGGGAAATCCTTCATCAATCCGGTAACTTTCACATCGTGCATGTTATCTATTCTGATGGTTTTACCTATCGGATCGTCATTTCCAAATAAGGATTTGGCGGTTGATTCATCAAGCACAATGGAATAAGGGTCCTTTAAAACATTATTGATATTGCCCTTTACCAAGGGGTACTGGAATATGTGCAGAAAATCGGGGGCTACAGTGCCGCCATTGATGAGCATTTTCTTGTCACCTACCATGAAATCACGAGTCAGAAAATTATCCAGATCGACCTCAGCCACGTACTTTATACCGGGAATGGTTGTCCTGAGCACATCAGCCAGCGGAATAGCTACTGCACTATGAGTATTTATGCCATCGTGCTGACTGGTATAGTTAACTTTAACGGCATAGGCTTGCTGATAACCGGGCAGGAAACGATCATACGAATACTGATTAAACACCCAAAGGCCTATGAGTAAGGCAACAGCCATACCGGTAGCAAGACCGATGATATTTAGGGCGCTGTAAACTTTATTGTTACGCATATTGCGCCAGGCGATCTTTAAATAATTCTTTATCATGAGCCCCTCCTAAATCCTCCCCTGTAGGGAGGACTTTTTTTATATTCAATAATTGATTTCCTATTCTCTAATTAACTAATCTCTGATTAACCGATCACTCACTTCTCAAACTCTTTACCGGGTTCATCAACGCCGCTTTTATCGTTTGAAAGCCCGATGTAAACAGTGCTGTAAGCAACATGCCACCGCCACTCAGGGCAAATATCCACCAGCTTATTGTGGTGCGGTCTGCAAAACTTTGCATCCATTTATTCATGGCCAGCCAGGCTAAGGGGCTTATCACCACAAAAGACAGTATGATAAGCCAGGCCATTTCTGTTGATAGCAGCAAAACGATCTGGCTGACTGTCGCGCCTAAAACTTTACGCACACCGATCTCTTTGGTGCGCTGGGTGGTTGTGTAAATAGCCAAACCAAGCAGACCCAGGCAACTGATCAAAATCGAAAGGCCGGTTGCCCAGCTTAGCAATATTGTGGTATGCTGCTCATTAGCGTACAGCTGTGCTATGCTTTCATCAAAAAACTGGTATTCAAAATCATCCTCAGGATAAATTTGCTTCCATGCCTTTTCCATGGAAGAGATCGCAGTTTTCCATTCGTCTCCGTTTTCTGTTTGGGGTTTCAGCGCAATATGGAATGTGCCATTAAAATAAAAATTGGTACTGGTCAAAATAGCGAGCGGAGCAATGGCCGCATGTATCGATTCCTGGTTGAAATCGGCCACCACGCCGACTATCTGCATATTAGTATCGCCATTATAACTGATGACTTTACCAACAGCATCCCGCGGGTTATTAAACCCGAATTGTTTGGCCAGTGTATTGTTGATCAGAAACGCTTTCGATGTATCACCCGGCATCAGGTTGCGACCGGCTAATAGTTTAATATGATAAACTTTAATATAATTCTCATCGCCGAATTTGAGACCTAAATTTTCGATCTTGATCTCTTTTTTCCCGTCTTTATAAGCACTCTCGGTGCTGTGCGAATCATCTGAAGTGGGTGCATCACGTCCCATACTAATGAGCTGGATCTGCGGCATGGCCCTGAATTTATTGAGCAATACCTGGTTTAAACGTACCTGTCTGTTTTTCCAGGGCGAATTGACGATCAGGATAGCGTCCTTTTTAAAGCCAAGATCTTTGTGAACGGCATAATATACCTGCTTACTCACCAAAATGGTAGCCATGATAAAAAATTGCGCGATAGCAAACTGAGCTACTGTAAGTGATTTGCGGAGCAGCGCATTACGGGTTTTGCTGCTATGGTCGGCGGCCTGGTTCTTTATTGCCGAAACAGGTTTGTAACCCGATAATATAAGAGCCGGATAAAATCCGGAAGCCACGCTGACAACAATCACGAGTGCGGCAAGGAATAATATGATATTGGGCTGCACCAGTAAATTAGCCTGAACACCTTGCGGAATAAAGCCTGAAAAAAGTTTAAGAACCGCAGGAGTGATAGCTGCCGAAATAACAACAGCAACAAGCGTAATCAGGAATGTTTCGCTCAAAAATTGGAATATCAATTGTTTGCGGCTGCTACCCAACGTTTTGCGTATGCCAATCTCTTTGGCCCGTTGTGCGGATTGTGCCGTTGTTAGATTGATGAAGTTGATACAACCTAATAACAACAAGAAAAAAGCGATAGCGGATAGTTCGAGAAGAGTTGTTTTATCCGCAACACGCCCCCCGTCGAATGTGCCGTAAATTGGGTTGAAATGGATATCAGATAATGGCTGCAGCGCAAATTCTTCTGTTACACCAGGCCTGGACTTGTAGTTCCGTTTCACAATATCGTTTATCTGTTTCTCAATATTTGCCGTTGTAGCTTGTGGAGCTGACTTTACGAAAACCTGGTAGGCCGGGCTTACACCACCCCAGTTGAGTAAACGCAATTGACCTTTGAGGTACGGGTCTGAAAAGGCTGTAGAAAAAGATATAAAATCGTGGAAGGTAAAATCGGTGTTTTGTTTGATAGTTTGGACAATACCGCTCACCGTTGTTTTGATGTCATCATAGATCACCGCGCGCCCGAGCATTTGATCATAACTTACCCCCGGAAAATACTTTTGTGCCTGTTCAGAAGTAAGTACCACCTGGTAGGGTGCAGTGAGTGCGGATTTGGCTGAGCCTGCAAGCCATTTATATTCGAAAATTTTGAAATAGTCACTGTCTGCAACGATCACATTGTCCTGTATTTTAAAACGTGACATTGATTTACTGCGATCAGGAACACTCACATTGGGTTGCGACAATCTGAATATGGGGGCCACATTTCGCAGTCCCGTTACCTGTGTCTTAATTGCCCAGGGTAATGGTCCGCTTACACCCGGATTATTGCCGGGCGAACCGGAAAACGAAAAATTCGTTACCACGCGATAAATGCGGTCGCCATCTTTATGAAACTTATCGAAAGTGAAATCATAGTGCACAATAAGATAAATAACCAGTGCTGCACTGATACCTATGGTCAGCCCGATAACGTTTATGAGCGTAAATAATTTGTGCCGCCAGAAATTTCTGAATGCAACTTTGAAATAGTTCTTTATCATGGTTAGTTCATTAGTTCAATTGTTCATTAGTTTATTAATAACTGCTTTTCACTTCACAAACTTTCTTCGAGAGCTGTAGCTCATTCTGAGCGAAGGCTCTTTACCGGGTTCGCCAATGCTGCTTTTATACTCTGGAAACTTACGGTGGCTAATGTGATCAGGACAGCGCCAAGGGCAGTCACGCCAAATATCCACCAGCTTATTTCGCTGCGGTACTGGTAATTCTGCAACCAGGTGTGCATAAAATAATAAGCAACAGGTGATGCTATTATTAATGATATGATCACCAGTCCTACAAAATCCTTTGAAAGTAGTTGCCACAAATTAAATACCGATGCACCTAATACTTTGCGCACGCCAATTTCCTTCACGCGCTGCTCAGCCATAAAGGAAGCCATACCAAATAAGCCCATGCAACTAATGAAAATAGCAAGGCTTGCAAATGAACTGGCCAATTTGCCTACCCGCACCTCAGTGTCAAACTTTTTGGCGTAATCATCATCAGCAAAGTTGTATTCGAATGGAGTGGAAGGATCATATTTTTTAAAAATGGCTCCTATTTTGTTGATGGCGTCATGAGCGCTTGCATTAGAACTAAGCCTGATATCCACCTTATTTAATGCATTACTGTTGCGTATATAATAAAAAGTTTGCTCTACAGGCTGATAGGCTGACTCACTCACCATATCTTTTACAACGCCGATTATCTTGTAATTGCCACCACCAATCCAGGTTATGGTTTGCCCAATGGGATTTTTGAAGCCCAGGTATTTGACACAGGTTTCATTGATAATAAAAGCCGATGAGTCGCTTGGAAGAGCCGGATCAAAATCACGCCCCTGTATGAGATCCCATTTAACGGTTTTACCAAATTCAGGAGACACACGTAAACTCTTAAAATTTTCCTGTAAGCCCGGATCTTTACCCTGCCACATAAACCCCCCATTGGAAGAGTTGCCATCAGTTATGCGGGTTTCTGACCTCGAAACCGAGGCCACAACCCCGCTACTAAGCAATTCATTTTTTATGGCGTCGTATTTTTTTATAATGTGATCAGTTTGCAGAGGTACGATCATCAAGCCGCTGACATTATAACCGATAGGACGATCTTTAGCATACTGTACCTGTTTAAAAACAACCACAGTACCGATGATGAGTATGATAGAAACAGTAAACTGCACCACTACCAACACCTTGCGCGGCAAGGAAGCCAACCGGCCTGCACGGAAAGTGCCTTTCAATACCTTCACAGGGTTGAAGGATGACAGGTATAGTGCAGGATAGCTGCCGGCTATAAGTCCCGTAAATAAGGTGAACCCTACACCGATCAGCCAGAACAATGAATTAGCCCATGGCATGGTAAGCTTTTTGTCGGCAACATCATTAAAAAAGGGTAGCGATAATTGTACAAACAATATGGCGAACAGGAATGAAAAAGCGGCTATCACCAAAGATTCGCAATAGAATTGGGCGATGAGCTGATTTCGTTTGGAGCCTACAGACTTGCGGATGCCGACTTCCCTGGCGCGTTTTTCGGAACGGGCGGTACTCAGGTTCATAAAATTAATACAAGCCAGCAAGAGCACAAATACACCGATAATGCCAAACAGCCATACATATTGGATGCCCCCTCCAATGTTTACACCATTTTTGAAATCGCTGCGCAAGTGCCAGTCTTTCATTGGATGAAGGAAAACGACTGGCTTAAACCGTGCATCGCTGTTATGAAGACGCAACAGGTCTTTCATTTTTATATCTTTTATCTTATCGGAAACTTTGTTCATATCCGCATTGTCAGCTATCTGAACAAGGGTTTGGAACCAGCTGGCACCCCAGGGATTATTAAAACGGGTATCGTAATGCTGATCTTTTACAAGCAGCTGCCACGGAGAAATAAAGGCTAAGTCGCCGAAGGACGAATTTTCAGGAATATCCTGGTAAACTCCGATCACCTTTACTGTTAATACATCGTCATGGTCGATCTTAATGATCTTATTCATAGGGTCGGTATCGCCAAAAATCGCTTTGACTGCCGATTGTGACAGCAAAATCGAATTGGGATCATTTAACCCCTTAGCGCTGCCTTCGATGATCTTCAGCGACAGCATATCTGTAATAGCCGGCTCCATAAAATTGCCGCTTACTTTCAGGTTTTTATCGCCCACAGAAAAGATGTGCCCACCGGTCCATGAAGACATGATCACATGTTTAAAATCGCTGCCATATTGATTTTGAAGCATAGAACCCAAAGGATAAGCCTGGCTGCTCCATGTATCAGTTTCATTATTGATCCACTGATTTTGCATTACTTGTGCAATACGGTCGTGATTAGGGAAGCTTTTATCAAATGACAACTCACTATACAGCCACAGCCCTATCAGCATGGCTACAGCCATACCTACGGCAAGGCCGCCGATATTTATAAAAGAAGAAATCTTGTTCTTAATCAGGTTTCTCCACGCTATTTTTAAATAATTCTTTATCATAATACGTTCATTAGTTCACTTGTTCATTAGTTGATTGGTATTTACTAACTGTAGTTGACATCACTCACTCCGCAAACTTTTTACCGGGTTAGCCAAAGCTGCTTTTATACTTTGGTAACTAACGGTCAGTAAGGTGATCGTCAGTGCGCCTATCGCCGTTATTGCAAAAATCCACCAGGAAATATTTGTCCGGTATTGATAGTGTTGCAGCCAATTGTGCATAAAATAATAGGCAATCGGCGCGGCTATCAGCTGCGATATAATAATCAGCAGCACAAAATCTTTTGATAGCATGCTCCAAAGATTAATAACTGATGCGCCCAGTATTTTGCGTACACCTATTTCCTTAATGCGCTGTTCGGCAACAAATGAAGCTAAACCAAACAGACCAAGGCAGGATATGAAAACCGCCAGTCCGGCGAACAGCGCCGCCAGCTTACCGATGCTCTCTTCGGCAGCAAATTTTGCAGCGTATTCCTGGTCGGCAAATTTGTATTCAAATGGTGCGGATGGGATGAGTTTTTTAAAAACAGCTTCTATTTTTGGCAATGCCTTGCTCGCACTAACATGTGGATTGATCTTTATATTGATTTGATTGGTACCTACGTGCCCTTTAGCCATAAAAATGGTCGGGGTCATTTCTCCGTAAGGCGACTCCATTACCATATCCTTAACCACTCCTAATATTTTGTAGTATTTTATAGGCTGATCCTGGAATTTCCAGCTTACATTCTCGCCTACAGGATTTTTCAACCCCATATATTTAGCGGCTGATTCGTTAATGATCATGCCCGCCGAATCTGTTGGAAAAGCACTTGAAAAGTCCCGGCCGCTTATAAATTGCCAGCCCACTGTTTTGCCATATTCAAAAGTTACAGGCAGAGTTCCAAACTGATCGTCCAGTTTAGGGTCTTTGCCTTTCCATTGAAATCCGCCGTTTCCCGAAGCTATTTCGGTAACTTTTCCAAACGACTCCGACATTTCTGATACAACACCTGTGTTTTTAAGCTCAGACCTCAGTATGTTGTACTTCCCGTCAAAATCGCTTGATTTTTTTTCGATCATGATCAATCCATCGCGTGTGTAACCTACCGGGCGGTTTTTGGCAACCTGCACCTGGCGGTAAATAACAATGGTACATATGATCAAAGCAACGGATACCGTAAACTGCATTACCACTAAAACCTTACGCGGAATGGAAGCAAACCTGCCAACCCTGAAGGTGCCTTTTAATACTTTAACCGGATTAAAAGAGGACAGGTATAATGCAGGATAGCTCCCCGCAACTATACTTGTAATAGAGATAAATGCGATGCTCAATATCCAGAAGTACGGACTCTGGAATGGAATACTGATCAGCTTGGCCGACAGGTCATTGAACCAGGGTAAAGATAGGGTGACCAAAATCAGTGATAAAACAAAGGACAGAATTACTACCAGGAATGATTCACAATAAAACTGGCCGATCAATTGCTTCCTGACAGAGCCTACAGCCTTACGAATGCCAATTTCTTTGGCGCGTTTTTCGGAACGTGCCGTACTCAAATTCATAAAGTTGATACAAGCCAGGAGCAGTACAAAGGCACCAATGATACCTATCAGCCAAAGCATTTGAAGCGGACCGGTATCCGGAGCGCCACGCTTGTAATTGTGCAGGTGCCAGTCGCGCATAGGCAGCAGAAAAACCTGCGGATTTTGTTTAGCTTGTTCTTTAAGATTTCCGAGATTTTTTAGCTCAGCATCTTTAATGTTCTGCGAAACCTTTTCGAAACTTGTATTAGGATTGATCTCGACATAAATCTTTAGGAAATGATTCTGCCAGTCGGTCAGTGCCCGTTCTTTTATCCAGGGGTTATCAATTATCCAAAGTTCAACAGGCGACAAGAATTTAAGATCTTTAAATTGAGAATTCAGCGGCAAGTCTTCATATACACCGGTAACTTTTACATTAAACTTGTTATTGATCTTCATCACCTGGTTTACCGGGTTCTCATTCCCAAAAAATGCAAGGGCAGTTGATTGGGATAGCATGATAGAGTATGGGTCTTTCAGTCCTGCCCGGGAGCCATGGATCATTTTCAGGGTCAGCATTTCGGGTGCATCAGGGTCCATAAACAGCCCTGTCCTCGAAAGTTTTTTATCACCGGCTGAAAGTATGTCATCGACATCCCAGGAGGCCATCACTACATGCTTGAAATTGTCTTTATAATTGGTTTTCAGTTCAGTTACCATTGGGTACTGTAACGAGTTGTTGACGCCATTTTCTCCGGTACGCATATCTTTCAACCGGGTACGTACCTGGGCTATATGGTCGTAGTTTTGATGATATGTATTGAAGGATAGTTCATCCCATATCCACAAACCTATAAGCATGGCAACAGCCATACCCACTGCCAGGCCACCGATATTGATCAAAGATGAAGCCTTGTTTTTAACAAGGTTCCGCCAGGCTACTTTTAAATAATTCTTTATCATATCAGTTCGTTTATTGGTTCATTAGTTCAATTGTTCATTGGTTTAGCCCTAATTTCTAATTAACTAATCTCTGATCACTCCGAGCGCAAACTCTTCACCGGGTTTGCCAGAGCTGCTTTTATAGCCTGGAAACTTATGGTGCACAAAGTGATCAGTATAGCTGCAAATGCAGATACGATGAAAACCCCGGAGCCTATCTTTATATGGTAATCGTATTTGTGCAGCCAGTTTTGCAGAAAATAAAAAGCTATTGGCGAAGCCAATACGCAGCTTATGACTACCAGTACGATAAAATCTTTTGACAGTAATACCCACATCTGTGCAACGGTTGCACCCAATACCTTGCGTATGCCAATTTCTTTGGTTCGTTGTTCGGCTACGTAGGCAGCTAATCCGAATAACCCCAGGCAGGAAATGAAAATAGCCAGGCCGGCAAAAATGCCTGCCAGCTTGCCGATCAGCACTTCCAGGTTGAACTTTTTATTGTAGTCATCATCAACAAAGCGGTAGGTGTAGGGGAAGGCCGGATTATACTTATTGAATATACTCGTGATCTTTGCTATAGCAGCGTGTGTATTCACGTTAGGGGCCAGGCGATAGATAAGGTTACCGCCGTTACCTACATAAAATGCAGTAGGATCTGCTGCAGCAAAAGGAGAGAGCATTAAAGCATCTTTTACAACGCCCACTATTCTTATATGCTGTTTACCAAATGTCACCACCTGGTTTACAGGGTCTTTTAATCGTAACCGCTTTATAGCTGCCTCGTTAAAAATCACGCTATTGGTGTCACCCTTGAAGTTTGAAATAAAATTTCTTCCTTCTTTCATTTGCATTCCAAGCGTTGCGAAGTAATCATCTGATATGCCGATATAGCCCATCTCAACCGTTTCACCGGGATGTTTGCCTGGCCAATAGGTAATATCGCCATGCGAGTTTACATCAGTTGCCGGGGCCGAAGCTGTAGTTACAGAACTCACCTGCCCGCTTTGAAGTAGTTCGTTCTTTAAGGCAACGTAATTCCTGCCCAGGTCGTCATTCATATCGGTAGCCACCAGGTTGCTGATATTATACCCGGTAGGTCGGTCTTTAGCGTATTTGATTTGCTTGTAAATGATAACTGTGCTTATGATCAGTGCGATAGAACAGCTGAACTGGATGACAACCAGTATCTGCCTTGACAATGATTTGGATTTGCCTGCAGCCAAAGTACCCTTTAATACTTTTACAGGATTGAATGAAGAAAGATAGAATGCCGGCTTACTGCCTGCTAAAAGCGCAGTGATCAATACACAGCCAATCATAGCAAGCCAGAAAACCACATTGTTATACGGAATGCTGACCGACGTACTTGCCAGCAGGTTAAAAGAGGGAAGCACTAACTGCACAAAAAGCAAGCAAAACAAGAAAGATATAAAAGTGATTAATGTAGATTCGGTCAGGAATTGAAAAATAAGATCTTTTCTTTGTGAACCTATCGCTTTTCTTACACCAACTTCTTTTGCACGTTTTTCAGATCGTGCTGTAGATAAATTAATAAAGTTGATACAGGCAATCAATAAAACCAATATACCTACCAGGCTGAAGATGTGTACATAATCGATAAAGCCACTGTCGGCAAAGCCATTTTTATATTCATTGTATAAATGCCAGTCTTTTAAAGGTTGCATGATAACCTTTGAGTTTTTGGCATTGATATTATTGGGCTCGCTTTTCTCAATGTCCCTTATCTTCGGGGCTACCTGGGCATATGTAATCCCTGGTTTTAATTTAACATATATCTGGAAAGAGTTATTGTCAAAACTGCTCGTGCGGGACCGTTTTACATAATCGCGGGTTTGCTCCATATACCCGAAGGGGATAATATATTTGAACTGGAAGGATGAATTCGCAGGCAGATCCTTAAGCACACCTGTCACTTTCAGATCATGCTGGTTATCAATTCTTACGGTTTTGTTAACAGGATTTTCATTTCCGAACAAGGCTTTGGCTGTACTTTCGGTAAGCACTATAGAGTACGGATCGTGCAATGCATTACCGGCATTTCCTTGAATCAGCGGGTATTGAAACATCTTCAGAAAGTCGCTGCCCGGCTGTATTCCATCCATGTAGAACTTTTTGTTGCCAACCATCAATCCGTGCGATTCATTCCAATCGCTTTCGGCCACATATTCTATTTCTGGAATGCTATTGCGAAGCGCATCGGCAAGTTTCAATGAAGTTGAGCTGAACGTAAGCGTTTCGCCATTGCTGTTAAAATTCCGCCTCACCTGGTATAACTGTTCATAACCAGGTAAGCTTCTGTCGTATGAGTATTCATACTGCACCCAAAGCCCGATAACAAGGGCGACGGCCATGCCTGCTGCCAGGCCGAGAATATTAAGCGCACTGTAAACCTTATTGTTTAAAATATTGCGCCAGGCGATCTTTATATAGTTTCGTATCATAAGCCCCTCCTAAATCCTCCCCTTCAGGGAAGACTTTTATTTTATGTTTAAGCCAAATCCTAATCTCTGATCAACAAATCTCCAACCTCTGCTCACTCACTCACTTTTCAAACTCTTTACAGGATTCATCAAAGCCGCTTTGATAGACTGGAAGCTCACGGTAAATAGCGCTATTACTATTGCCATTACGCCCGAAAGAACGAATATCCACCAGCTTATCGGGGCCCTGTAAGCAAAATCCTGAAGCCATTTGCTCATGGCCCACCAGGCTATTGGTGAGGCAATGACTATGGCAATCAATACCAGTTTTACAAAATCAATAGATAAAAGACCGGTAATATTGGTAACCGTTGCACCCAGCACTTTGCGGATGCCAATTTCTTTACTGCGCTGTTCGGCCATAAAGGCTGATAAAGCGAATAAACCTAAACAGGCTATGATAATGGCGAGCACAGCAAAACTGGTAAATATGCTCCCGGTGCGCTGTACGTCAGCATACATATTGGCAAATTGCTCATCAAGAAAGGTGTAGCGTATCGGCTGATCGGGTGAATATTTTGTCCACAAAGCGGTGATATTAGCAAGGGTATTTTTCATATCCGTTCCGCTAACTTTTACCGATACGATGGATGGACTAAGGCCGAAGTTTAGTATAATGGGATCGATGTGCCCGCGCATGGATTCGAAATTGAAGTCCTCTACTACCCCTATAACGGTCATCTTATTATAGCCGTTGGTGATATGTGCACCAATAGGATTCTTCAGATTAAGTTTTTTGGCTAATGTCTGGTTGATAATAACTGATCCTTGTGTGTCTGCAGCCATTTTGTAAGAGAAATTCCTTCCCTCAACCAGCTTCATCCCCATCGTTTTTAGATAAGTATCGTCTATCTGCCAAAATTGACCGCTTACTCCCGGATCAAGCTTTGTTCTTCCCTCCATATAAAAAGTATTGCCATTTCGCTTGGTGCCGGTAACCGGTAAATAATCGCTTATGGAAGCGTTTTTTACGGACGACAGTTTGAGTAATTCATTCTTGAAGCTTTTTACATTATTGTCGCCCAATGTATTGGTGCCCTGGATAACAACAACCTGATCCTTATCAAATCCCACCTTTCTGTTGAGGATAAACTTCATTTGATTGTAGATCACTACCGTACTGATGATAAGGATGATAGAAGCACTAAACTGAAAAACGACGAGACTGTTTCGTAATATTGAATTCTTGCTGCCGGTACTGATGCTGCCTTTTAATACCTGCACCGGATTGAACCCCGAAAGATAAAACGCAGGGTATAAGCCGGCAACAACACCAACAGCAAATGCTGCAGCTATTAAGGATGGCATCAGCCACCATTCCTGCCAGGGCATGGATAATGACTTGGAAGCCAGGATATTGAAGTATGGAAGAAGTGCCCAGGCCAATATGATTCCGATCACAAAAGAAAGTACGCTGTAAACTATCGATTCGGCTAAGAATTGGTTGATCAGGCTGCTGCGATATGAACCCACTGCTTTTCTTAAGCCAACCTCCTTGGCACGGTTTGCTGATTTGGCTGTCGACAGGTTGACAAAGTTGATGCAGGCTATAATGAGGATAAAGCCGGCCACCGCACCGAACAGCCAGATAAAACGTACGTCCCCATGAGGGGTATCATCATAAATATCATACGAATACAAATTAATATCACGGACATTCTGTAAACGCAGTGAAAATTTTGCAGCTTCTTTTTCTGCATCTTTCATCCCTCCTTGTTTCATCACCGGCAGGTAATAATTAAAGACGATATTATGCGTCATCCTTTTTTCAAATGCCGCTATGTTAGTGCCGGGGCGCAATTTGATATAATCAGGATAGTTGCTGGCATTCCAGTTGTTTTGTTCACCATTATAAAACTCAACGCCTTTTAAAGTCAAAAAGAAATCGAATTTGTTCAAATGAGAATTTGAAGGGATATTCTGCATCACACCACCAATGGTATAGGGCTTGGTTTTATCATTATTGAGATACATCACCTGGCCTACAGGATTTTTGCCCGGAAAATATTTATCGGCTTTTCGTTTTGATATCACCATGGTCAGCGGTTCCTTCAAAGCAAGTTCGCGTTTGCCGTAAACCATAGGCAGCTGCAATATATCCAGCATTTCCTGGTCGGCGTAGGTAAAGCCCTGTTCGTAAGTGTTCTGCACCTGGTCGGCACGTCTTACTTCATTGCTCCCGGCCTTATCGAAAAGCGAATTAGGCATCAACCTGCCTGATATTTCCACTTCCGGGAAATCAGCTTTCAAGGTCTTACCCATTGGCGCAGGCCAGGAAGTTCCTTTTTCTGTCTTACCATCGGTATTGTAATACCCAACAACGCGGTAAATATGGTCCGCATCAGGATATGATCTGTCAAAACTCAGTTCATCCTTTATATAAAGGCCTATCAGCAAACAAGCTGCAATACCCATTGCAAATCCACCAATCTTGATGGCTGAATACATCTTTTGTTTCCGTAATTGCCGAATGGCGATCTTGAGATAATTCCTGATCATAATCCCCTCCTAAATCCTCCCCTGTAGGGAGGACTTTATTTTTTATATTTATTTAATTTATAAACTCTAAATCCATTTATCTCTATCCTTTCGCCTTTTTGCTTCTTCACTATTCCTCCTTCAAATACCGCGTTGGGTTGGATGTGTGTGCTTTAAATATGTGCCACGACACACTAATAGCAGTCATTGCCAGCAATCCCATAAATGAAACAATGATCGGCGTGAATGACACGACCGATTCCGGCGAGATCTGGTTAAATAAATTGCGTACCAGCCACATGGAAAGCGGTGCGCCAAAAAGTATGGCAAAACCTATCGCAAACAGAAACTCTTTATTAATGAGAAAGACAATATTGCCAATGCCGGCGCCAAGTACTTTTCTCACGCTTATTTCCTTCATTTTCCGGCCCAGTATCAAAAGAGCCAGTCCGAATATCCCAGATACAGAAATAACGATCATGATAACAGAGGCGGCACCCATTACCTGCGAAACCTGAACAAAACCGTTGAAATACTGGTCAAATACATTGTCCTGATAATGATATTCAAATGGCAGGTTGGGGTTAACCTTTTTCCATGCCTTTTCTACTTCGATGTGTTTATTGGCAAATAAACCTGAGGTTGTTTTTACATAAACACAGTTTACATCCTCTGGCTTACAACCCATCAGGAGCAGCGGACCTACTGGCGACTGAAAGTTTTCGAAATGAAAATCCTTTATTTCGCCCACTACTAAATATTTATGATTTTGATATTCAATCGTTTTGCCGATACCTGATGCCCAGTGCATTTGTTTCAGAAACGCCTGGTTGATCAGCACCGATTCCGTTTGATCAGCCTTAAATTCAGGACTCATATCACGGCCTTTAATAACATTGATCCCCAATTGATCGGTGAAACCCGGTAAAGCACTGATGGCCTGTACGGTTTGTTCCTTTCCTTCGGTTTTGATCACCAATTGTTTGGAGTAATTTCCAAGTGATTCGACAGACCCGGTTACTGAGATGATGCTATTATTCTTTTTAAGTTCATCTTTGAAAGCAGTGAAACTTGCCGATTTATCCAGTGTTACTACCACATTATCTGCCGGGGTGTATCCCCATGGCCTTGCTTTGATCTGCTTACTTTCGCGGATGAAAGCTAATGCCAGTGAGATAGCCAGGAAGGTTAGGAAAAACTGGAAACCCAACAAGATTTTTCTGAAACGGTTTTTACTTCCCATTTTGCTATTTCCCTTAATGATATTGACAGGTTTAAATGCCGATATATAAAAAGACGGATAAGCAGCACCGCTTAGGGCCGATATCACGATAAGGGCCACAAGTGCTAACCATGTACTGGGTTTGGTAAATAAGTCTTTGGCTAAATCTATGTTAGCTATCTGGCTAAACCATGGAATAAAAATGAATTTGGCTAAAAACAGCCCGATAATAATGGCAATAGCGCAAAGGATAACGTTTTCTAAAATAAACTGCACAATGATCTGCTTCCGGCTGCTGCCCATTACTTTTCTTATGCCTATCTCTTTTAACCGGGTTGAAGCTGAGGCAATAGCAATGTTCATGTAATTGAAATAGACTAATAATAAGGTTGCTAGTCCGATTACAAAAAGCATGATATATCCGGCTATATTAGTTTCATTGAATCGTTGATCAGTAACCTTATAAGCATGAAAATTCATGGTTTTTAATGGCTGAAAATGAAAATTAGCGATCTTATCATCCTTGTTGGCGCTATTATATAGCTGTACATATTTTTTAATTTGATTTTGAACAGGGCCTAAAGCGACTTCGTTATCTGCTTCTATGAATGTAATATCTGTGCTTTGGCTCCAATCACCTGTTTTATCCATTCCTAAGGCAGCCATTCTGCCATAGGGCACGAGTGCAGAGAAGTGGAATGATGATTCGATAGGTTGTTTTCCAAATACACCCTTGATCGTAAAATCCACAGCGGTTTCTTGCCCGTTCTTGTTAAAGCGTATATTCACAGCTTTGCCAACAGGATTTTGCTTACCAAAAAGTTTTTCTGAAAGCTCTTCGGTTAGTACTATCCCGTCCTGGTCGGTAAAACGCTGCTGGCTTCCCCATTTTACCGGGAAGTCAAACATTTTGTAAAAAGCATCATCAACAAAGGTTACATTTTCTCTAAAAACATTATCTCCCTGCTTTATGACAACACCCCTATAATTTACCCGCGCTATATTTTTTATTTGTGGATAATCTGCCTTTAACATCGGTCCCATTGGAGCAGGCGAATTTCCCCATAGCTGCTGATTGCCATCCTTTTCAGAAATCCTTTCAATAACAAAAAGCTTATTCAGCTTATGATGAAAATTATCCATATTCATAGACCAGTAGAAGAACTCAAATACCACCATGCAGCAGCCAACGGCCAATGCAAGTCCGAGAATATTTATTGCTGACGAAAGCTTGTTTTTCACAAGGTTTCGTAAACCTAATTTGAAGTAATTCTTTATCATGACTGTTTAAGATTGCCGGTTTTAAATATTAAATGGTAGCAAAAAACGAATAACACAATTGACCAATCAATATCATGCCGATATTGTAAACGATTGATAATGTAATATTTATGTGTTATGCAAACAAGGGAAATTGTAACAAAACCGAACAGTGCCCGTTCGGATATGAACTACTAATAGACACCACTTTAGTCTATTGATTAACAGCGGAAAGGACAATGGATTATCCGGTTTTCAAATCAGGGGACTACAGTCACAATTACTCTCTTATACCGTGTGAGTGCAGGTGTGCCTTTATCCGTCACTTTCAAGATAAAATGAATGGTTTGAGGTGAGGTTACCACCGGTGCTGTTACCGGCAAATCATATAAATTAGAGGAGTAAGGGGCGAAACTTACCAAGCCTTTATAAGTCCCCGCTTCCGGGTATTGTATCCAGCGGTAACTAATGGAATCACCATCCGGATCGTGGGTGCCTTTTGCGTTAAGGTGAAACAATTCGCCTGATTTCACAGTGAAATGATCCGGGTGTGCTAAAGCAGGCACCGGCGGATGGTTACATTCGTTATAATTTTTGGTAGTCCAGTCCATTCGTGCGGCAAAGTCGTTCTGGTATTCTGCGCGCCAGCGCCAGATAGTCGCCTGAATGCTTTTATAACCTTTTTTATCAGCAGCAACATAAACAGAGTCCTCGGCATTGGTCCAAAGTGGATGCGTTTCCTGCAAGGTGACAGGCCAGTTTGGACGAGCAAAGGGATCAGGTTTGTGTGATAGCTCAGGCGTGTAATATTCATAACGCCCACCCCAGCCACCATAGTTCGGATGTTCAGGGTCATTAAGCCCGTTATCGATCAGGGAAAGAAAGGATGGTGAATCACCTTCCATGCCATAGGCCACGTCAGGGTAAGCCGCGCCTAATGGGCCATGTCCTTGTTGTATATTTTTAGCAAGCCACTCGTTGCTTACCACCTCTTGATCTGATCCCGGCATCCCGAATGACATGCCGAGCCAGGTAGCCTGTCCGTAGGTGTAACCAGGACTGCATACATAAAACAGGTTAGGGAAGGTATTGCGTATCCACGGCCCGGTATCGTCCTGGTCGGAGATCGTATATATCCTGATCTTTTTATAAATATTTTGTGCCTGCTGTTCACTTTTGGTTTCCTTAATTTTCCATAGCGCCTGTGCCAGGCAATTTGTTCCGCCCCAGGCACATATCCATACAGGCCTGCTATCCGGTTTCTCCAATACCTTGATGATCCACTCCGAACCTTCGGAATCATGCCCTTTACCAACGCCCTCCATTCCGTAAACAGGCAAACCCTTTTTTACCTTTAAGTTGAGTTCCTGGTAAGTAGGATAACCTTTTTCGTGCTTCATCAAGTTTGCCCACACTTTGCCATAAGCGCTTAATATCTCATGAATGGTTTCAGGGGCAACGCGGGTTTTTTGGTGGATGGAGGTGGTAGCGATCAATCCTTCTACATCCCACTGGTTGCTGTAGGTCAGGAACCGGATCAGCGATTGTGAATCATCGGGATCAGCTTCGATATCCGTTAATACTAAAACACGTCGTTTATCTTTAGTTTGTGCTTTACTGTTATCAATAAATAACAGCAGTAAAATGATCAGGGTAAAGTATTTTATTAGGCTCATCGGTTTATTATGATAATTGGCTACGTAATATAAAGATAATTTATGCCATGATTAAATGATATTCAATATTTTAGGCAGATATTAGGCCTATGAAAAAACTTTGTTTATTTGCAGCACTTTTAATAGCCGCATGGACGGTTAACGCCCAGCAATCATTTAGGGTAATAGGCTACCTGCGCCTGCAAAACATTGAGGACGGACAGGCTAACCTGGTTGACCTGGGTAAAGTCACCCATATTAATATTGCATTTATTAACCCGGATTCTTTGGGTGATTTCCAGGCCATGCCTTATCTCAAGGCATTTGTTAAGAAGGCACACAAGCAGCATGTGAAGATACTGGCATCAATAGGCGGCGGATTGGCACCTGCTTACTACACTAATTTGCTTACAGATGGTAACCGGCAAAGACTAATTCAAAATCTAACACAATTAACAATAACATACGATCTGGATGGGATAGACGCAGACCTGGAAGGAGAGCGTATCGACGCTAATTACGAGGCTTTCATAACGGAGTTGTCAGCAACGCTTAAACCCAAAGGTAAATTGTTGACCGCAGCTGTAGCAACCGTATATAAAACAAGGTACACTGATAAAGCCCTGGCCCAGTTCGATTTTATCAGTATTATGTCGTATGACAAAACTGGTCCGTGGCGACCAGAGATCCACGGTCCGCATGCACCCTACGAGATGGCCGTTGAAGATATGAATTACTGGACCGGCGAAAAAAGTATAGCTAAAGAAAAACTAAACTTAGGCATCCCGTTCTATGGCTACGGTTTTGGCCCGAATATCCCTGCTGAAATGTCGTTCAAAGGAATTATCAGTAAATACAGCGGGGCTGAAAAAACGGATTCGGTAAACATTGCTGGTGGAGGGACAATGTATTATAACGGCATACCAACTATCAAAAGTAAAACCACCCTTGCATTGCAACGGGCAGGAGGTATTATGATATGGCAATTATTGCAAGATGCAGATGGCAGCAACTCATTACTCAAAATAGTGAATGATGTGATCGGCGCACAAAAACAGTAGCTTACTTTTTTCTCATTTCCTCGAGCATGATGATGATCTTGTCCAGCTTCTCAACCTCAATATCTTTCAACCGCTTCTGCAGTTCTTCTATTTCTTCTTTTGCTTCACAATTGGTACGGTAATCATCATCAGCCTGCGCACGGTCGCGCTGGCTCTGGCGGTTTTGCGCCATCATGATAATCGGTGCCGCATAGGCTGCCTGGGTGGAGAAAAGCAGGTTTAATAAAATATAGGGGTAAGGGTCCCAATGGCCGACATAAGCTACTACATTCAAAATCATCCAAACGGCGACTATAATAGTCTGGATAATAATAAATTTCCATGAACCCATTCCTGTGGCTACTGAATCTGCCAGCCTCTGGCCAAATGCGAGTGAATTTACGTGCCTGTCGAGCCAGGTTTGTTTTAATGACATATTACCGGTTTTAAGGTTAATTTTTAAATATAAATAAATCACCTTGTCACCTAAAATGCTGCCTGTACATTTAATGTATTTCTAATCTTTTGATTAGCTGTCGGCGCGTAAAATGTAGTTCAGACAATAATTAATTCTTTTTAGTCATACATTTTCCCGAAATCAATCTATATTTAGCTACCAAATTATATAAACCATGAGCTCACGCAGAGATTTTCTACAAAAGTCAGCGCTGATAACCGGCGGCACCCTTTTGGCATCAGCATTAGATAACCGGGCATTTGCCATTTTCAAAAACCGTATAGCGCCGTCCGATCAGCTGAACATAGGGGCTATCGGTATCAATGGTATGGGTTGGGCTGATGTAACATCGGCTTTAAAAGTTCCCGGAGTAAATTTGATCGCCATTTGCGATGTAGACAAGAATGTGATGGATAAGCGCATGGCAGATCTTGCCAAAATGAACTATGATACTTCGAAGGTAAAGCGCTACGATGATTACAAAGCCCTGCTTGATCAGAAGGATATAGACGCTGTGGTAATAGGTACGCCCGACCACTGGCATGCCATGATCATGATGCACGCTTGTGAAGCAGGTAAAGATGTTTATGTAGAAAAGCCGGTTGGTAATTCTATTGGCGAGTGCAGGGCTATGGTTGCCGCCCAGGAAAAATACAATAAAGTAGTACAGGTGGGCCAGTGGCAGCGCAGCCAGCAGCATTTTAAAGATGCAGTAGACTTTGTTCAGAGCGGACAATTGGGAAATATTCGGACTGTAAAAGTATGGTGTTACCAGGGATGGATGAAGCCTGGACCTGTTGTACAGGACTCGGCACCACCTGCGGGTGTAAATTATGCAGCCTGGCTGGGACCTGCAAAGACAGTTCCGTTCAATGCCAGCCGTTTCCATTTTAATTTTCGCTGGTTCTGGGACTACGCAGGCGGATTGATGACCGATTGGGGTGTTCACCTACTGGATTATGGTTTGCTGGGCATGAAATCGCCTGTGCCAAAATCTGTTTCAGCATTGGGGGGCAGGTTTGCCTATCCTGATCTGTATGAAGAAACACCGGACACCTTAACAACCCTTTATGAGTTTGACGGTTTCAATATGGTTTGGGATTCGGCTATGGGGATAGATAATGGATCGTACAACCGGGATCACGGCATTGCTTATATCGGTAATAATGCAACATTGATTTTGAACCGCGGAGGATGGGAAGTAATAGAGGAAAGGCAAAGCAAAAATAAAGTGGCTAAACCATTTGTTGCACAATCAGACAACGGAGTGGATAAGCATTGGGAAAACTTTGTAAGCGTGGTTAAATCCCGGAAAATGGCCGACCTGCATTGCCCTGTACAGGCGGGGGCACATGTGGCTACTGTAGCACAGATGGGCAATATTGCTTTCCGCAGCGGTAAAAAACTGGAATGGAACGATGCCGAACGTGCCTTTTCAGATCATGCGGTCAACAAGCAATACCTGATGAAGGAATATCATAATGGGTATAAGTTGCCGAAAGTTTAGACTTTGTTGTGATCATTTTGATATATTCCGTCCAAAAAATTATTAGTTAATAAATTATTAGTTAATAATTGGCATTTTTGGGGCGAAATAGACTGCCTATGTTAAGATATTTTCTTTTATCCGTATTTATAATATCCATTATTACAGCCGCCAATGCACAAACAAGTACTGATACTATGGTTAAACCTGTACCGGTTGATACTACGATAAAGCATGTCCCGGCTGATACCACAACAAAGCATGTATTGGTAGATACCATCCAGCATTCTACTGTAAAAACGATAAATGATATCAGGTATAATGCTTATTTAAAAGGGGAAGACCTGGATGATATGTCGTTAGCCGGGGAGCTAAATTATTTTCCGATGCCTGATAAGGTGCTTAAATTAAAAAAAGAGCTGGAGTTAAGCCCTGTGCAGGTTACCAAGTTAAAAGAGTTATCTGCTAACTTGCATCGTAAAAAACTGGAAATGGGCGTGGTCATCATCCGGAATGAAAAGACGCTGGATGATCTTTTCCGTACCAAACAGGTGAACGAAGGCTCACTTATATTTTATACTAACCGGTCAGGCTTATATTATGGCGAGCTCAAAGGGGCAATCCTGATGGCCTGTTACAATACCCAAAAACTTTTAACGGCTATACAGGTTAGAAAATTAGAGACTTTAGGAAAATTAAATTAAAGACATAGTTAAATGGTTCATTAGGTTGATTGAGTTAAGTGGTTGCAGATATTTTCAAATTATTTAACCCAACCAACTTAATCCAACTCAATCAACAATATACCATTTCAATTACGTAAATTTGCCACCCCGTAACTAAGCATAATGAAGATCACTTTTGATTTTGAAAAGCCTTTAGCTGATCTGCAGCAGCAGATAGATAAAGTAAAACAGGTTGAAGAAAAAACTAAGGTGGATATGTCTGCAACCATCAATGAGCTGCAGGAAAAATTTGAGACCACCAAAAATCAGATATATTCCCACCTTAACGGCTGGCAAAAAGTTCAGATATCGCGTCATCCCGAAAGGCCCTATACTTTACAGTACCTTGAACTGATGTGCGATGATTTTATCGAGTTGCATGGCGATCGTACTGTAGGGGATGATAAAGCTATAATTGGCGGTTTTGGTACCATTGGCGGACAAACAGCCATGTTTATTGGTCACCAAAAAGGCCGCAACACCAAAGAGCGACAGTTCCGTAACTTCGGTATGGCCAACCCGGAAGGTTATCGTAAGGCATTGCGACTGATGAAACTGGCTGAGAAATTTAATAAACCCGTGATCACCCTGATCGATACGCCGGGAGCATTTCCGGGTCTTGAAGCGGAGGAACGCGGGCAGGGGGAAGCCATTGCACGTAATTTATTAGAAATGTCGGTATTGCGTGTACCGGTTATTTGTGTGGTAATAGGAGAGGGCGCTTCGGGCGGCGCATTGGGACTGGCTATTGGAGATAAGGTATTAATGCTTGAAAACTCCTGGTATTCGGTGATTTCGCCGGAGAATTGCTCCACTATTCTCTGGAAAACCTGGGAAAATAAGGAAAAAGCTGCCGAAGTTTTAAAGCTGACCTCGAATGAGATGTTCAAAAATAAACTGATAGACGGCGTTATTAAAGAACCTATTGGCGGTGCCCACCAGGACCCGGTTGCAATGGCCACCATCTTAAAAAAACATCTTTTAAAAGACCTGAAAGAACTTGAAGCGCGTAACGTGGATGAATTAGTGACCGAAAGGATCGACAAATTCTGCGCGATGGGAGTGGTAGTAGAGGACTAAATTCCAGGCTTGTTTATACAGCCGGACTTTTTTAAAAATTGCTTTTGAAGTTCAAAAATATCATCCTATATTTGCACACCTTTTCAGAATGGTAACAAACTGATGGGAGATTGCCTGATAGTATAATGGTAGTACGACGGTTTTTGGTACCGTTTGTCTAGGTTCGAATCCTGGTCGGGCAACAGGAGAATTTCGGATTTCGGATTTTCAATTTCGGATTTATCCGGTTGATAATTTGAAATCCGAATTGCTTTTTTAATCAGGTTCAAAATCATTCCGAAATCGTCATTCCGAAATTCGATATAAAAAAAGATGCCTTTACAATTTAATCCCATCAAGATATTTGCAGGTTCCGAAAGTCCGGAGCTGGCCAACAAGATCGCAAAGGCTTATGGTAAAGAATTGGGTGAGGTTATTTTGACGCGTTTCAGCGATGGTGAATTTCAACCGCATTTTAATGAGACGGTACGCGGATGTGATGTGTTTTTAATACAATCAACCAACCCGCCTACTGACAACCTGATGGAATTGCTGATGATGATCGATGCCGCACGTCGTGCATCAGCACATTACGTAACCGCGGTTATACCTTATTTTGGTTTGGCAAGGCAGGACAGGAAAGATAAGCCACGTGTGGCGATAGGTTCAAAACTGGTAGCCAATTTATTGGTGGCGGCAGGGATTAACCGCATCATGACGATGGACCTGCACGCAGCGCAGATACAGGGATTTTTTGATATCCCGGTAGATCACCTGGATGCATCTATTATTTTTGTGCCTTATATTAAAAGTCTGGGCTTAGGCAATTTAACCATTGCTTCGCCTGATATGGGCGGATCATACAGGGCACGCAGCTTCGCCAAGTTTTTTAATGCTGAGGTGGTGATTTGCGATAAGCGACGTAAACGTGCCAACGAGATCGAATCCATGACCCTGATAGGTGATGTAACCGATCAGGATATTGTATTGATCGCGACAAGGTGATCGACGCGCGCGTTACACGCATCGCGCCCGCA